>JBBSDT010000494.1:0-2260 GCA_038240405.1 Ignavibacteria bacterium | reverse complement strand
TGAAAGCTTAGTTTCGGAATTCAAGCATATTCTTAATAATGGAATAGCTCAAAAAATCTTCTTTCGAGATCCTGTTTTTACTTTAGACGTAAAACGAACAGAGGATTTGTGTAAAGAAATTTTAAGAGAAAATATCCGATTTAAGTGGTGGTGTGAAACCAGAGCAGACTTGTTACCTGAAAGCACAGTAAAATTAATGGCAGAAGCAGGTTGTGTGGGAATTAACATTGGTGTTGAAACAGGGGATGAAGAATTAAGGCTTAATCGTCTCAAAAGTAATGTTGATAATCAATGTATTCAGCAAACTTGTTCTTATTTACATGACTGTGGAATTGATGCTAGTTTATTAATGATGATTGGGTGGCCGGGAGAAACTCGACTGTCTTTATTTAAAACGGCTGAATTAATTATAAGCTGCCATCCTCGTTCAGTTGGATTGGTTTTTCCAACAGCCTATTTCGGTACTTCTTTTAGAGAAGATATGGAAGCACAAGGTTTGCTATTAATAGATGAATTTCCCACTGATGGATTTCATCCTCAAATTAAATCCCCAACAATGACATTTGCAGAAATGAGAGAAGGCAAATTTCTTGTTGAATCTGTAATTAATACAGTTTGTAGTGATGAAAAATATTTCAACACTACTCAAGCACTAGACAACCTCAAATCTTGGGTTAATCAAGACAATAAATAAAAACTATGAAAATCGTCTCTTATCTTAATGTTAGTAATCCTAACAACCTATTAGCTGATAGCGGTTTTGTTCTTCAAAAACTACTACTTGAAACTTTGTCTAACTTCGGGCATGAGATTGTTTTACTAGCTCCAATAGAAGCCCAAAAGCTTACCACAGTAAGAGTTATACCGATAGAATCTCCCTTAACTAAATATCATGCTCGATTTAATTTTGACTGGAAATCTGTTGTGGCCAGTACCCAAGGATTATGGAATGATGTTGATATTTTAATTGTTAATCAGGTAGAAGTCGCAGCTCCGCTTAAGGCATTGACTTTCATTGAAAGTCAACGAAATATTCCTATTATTTCTTATGTTCATTATTTACCAATTGATAGTATTAATTCTGAAGAGGAATTGATTTATGATAGTAGCTTAAATGATGTTGGGCTGGCAGCATGGATTATTGGAACTATTAAAACAGCTATTGAATGTGCTGATGCTTGTGTAATTGAAAGTCAATTTGCTAAAGAATTGTTATTAAATAAAATAGGTAAACCCAAACAAATCAAGATTATTCATCCGCCGATAGAACCTGAATTACAATCTTTATCTCGATTTAATCCTTCGAGTGGAAAACTAAAAATTCTTTACAATCATAGGCTGTATGCTCATTATGGAACAGCAGAATTATTTGATTGGATTGACGTAGCACTAAAAGGATATGAAAATGATTGTGAAGTATTGGTTACTTCTCCAAGAGGAAAAAGAAGTCAAAGTCAACGTATTTTAGATGTATATTCTGAAAACGTTGCAAATGCCGTCTGTTCTCGCCCTTACGTTAAAATTATTGAAGCTAAAAGCCGAACTGAATATCACAAAGTATTAGAAACTATTCATTTAGGAATTGCTCCTCTCCGTTCGGCTCCTTTATGGAATTTATCAATTGCTGATGTACTTGCTACAGGAAGACCTGTCCTTGCTTCTCGTTCGGGAGCTTTTCCTGAACTATTAGAAGATTCATCAGAATATCTTTTTTCCGAGCGTGATGAATTCATAGCAAAACTCTATGAAATAATACAGTCTCCTCCCATACCTTCACCGACATTGGCTGAGAGAATATGTAATAAGTTCCATCCCACAAACATTGCTTTTCAGTGGGAAAAATTTTTACTTGAAACTTCAAGTGGGGGTAAGACCGAGATACCCTAACAATAGGACACAACGTAAAGATATGTAAAGATTACTGGCTTCGTTAAGTCTTCAAAAAGAATATACCAAGGCTGAAAGCCTTTACGGATAAGGATTTTAAATTTCTCGTCTTGACCCACCTACAAGTTGGGATATTATACCAAATCCGGGTTTATTATCCTCTTGAGGCTTTGGTTCCTCAAAACCTTTCCAGGAAAGGTTTTGAGGAAATTGGGCAGCTTGCTCATAAGGGGGGTATTTAACCCGGATTTGGTATTACTCTTTGGTGGAGGACACAGCTAAAAAAATTACATTCAACCCAAGATGGTTGGGGCATGACACTAAATAAACGAATCACAGGTCAATTAGCTAAAAGCTTCTCTAGTCGTGATTT
>JBBSDT010000493.1:0-2263 GCA_038240405.1 Ignavibacteria bacterium | reverse complement strand
GACAGGTATTTTTTTATTGGAATTGCAGAAAAAATGCAGGAATCGTTTAATAAGCTGGCAGATTTTACCAAAAAGAAAAGGCTGAAATTACCCCTTGTAAATATATCCACTAAGGACATGCAGGTCGGCGAAATAAACAATGAGTTCATTGAGAAATTTAAAAAGTATAATAATCTTGACTATAAAATTTACAATTATTGTTTGGAAAAATTTTATAAATTATTTATTTCTTTGGGATTCCTGAAGATTATCGTTCAATTAGCTCTAAGCCTTGATTCAAATGTTCCGGGCATAGAATAGAATATTCCGAAAATCTCACTTAATAAAATATGCCAACCACTGAAAACAGGTTTGAGGAAAATATCAGTACTGAAAATATCCATATTACAAATGGCGCTCCTGAAAAAATTCCTGATACAGGCGAAAACTTTACTCCTATTGAACCGGATAATTTTAATCATTTTTCTTATTCAAAAAAAACACATTATAATTTATTTCGGAATAAAGGCTATGATAAATTATTTTACGGCAATGAGATATATCCGCTGGATAAGCTTCCAATCAGTAGTTATCAAAACCTATTAGTGTTTTCTTTTATCACTGAGAATATTCCCGAAGGAGCCAGAATTCTGCAGATAGGTAGCATGGATAACTATATCCTGAACCATTTTCGACAACTTTATGAGTGCTGGAGAATTGATGATCCTGCAGTCCTTACAGTTGAAAAAACTACATTCGATAACAATCCGGAACTCATTATACGGGACAACCTGGGTGAATACAAGAAATATCTTCCTCTTGATTATTTTGATTTTATCTTTTCAATATCAACTTTTGAAGATATACCTTACGACATCGAAATTTATAAAAATATTCTCAATAATACTAACAGCATGCTCAGACACGGAGGATATTCATTACAGTGTTTTCCATCATTTATATTCAATGAAAACATTATACATAACCGGCTTTTAAATTATTTTAATGATTATTCATATACTTTATTTCATAACGTAACAAATCTGAATAATTTTCATTTTGACGGGAAAGTTCCTGACGATCCTGACCTGCATTCCTGTGTGGAAGAGTTTAAATTTGCTGAAAAGTTAAAGGTTGACCGGTATCTGAATTGTGCGTCATACAATATATTATGGAAAAAAAATTACTATGAGCTGAAAGAATCCACAGTAACAAGCATTGGGGAGTATTACCAAAAGGCTCCTTCTTATGTCTTTCACCATCTTGTAAAATGTGGAGGAACTTCAGTTACGGAAACTTTGCAATACTGGTTTAATGTTGAATATGAGTATCCTGAAGAAACACCCAGCCTTGATTATTTTTTGAAATACAAGTTAAATTTGTCAAATATTTCCATGGATAACTGTATAACAGGTCATTTTCATTTTGAGGGAATCCACCTGAATCAGAGGTATCCTGAAATTATAAAGAATGAACGGGATTTTAAAGTATTTGCTTTTATCAGAGATCCTCTTAAGATCAGAATCTCGCTTTACTATTATAATAAAAACCTGCTTGGTATTAGTAACATCAGCCTGCATGATTCAATAAAACATTTCACTAAGAATTTCCTGGCTACACTTTTCCCGTGCGATGAAACCAATTACAAAGAAGTTCTGGACCGGTATTTTTTTATTGGTATCGTTGAAAAAATGCAGGAATCATTTGATAAGTTAGCTGATTTAATAAACAAAAAGAGATTAACTCTTCCTTTTTCGAATACCACACAAAAGGATTCCCAAGTTTCAGAACTGTCCCCGGAATTTATTGCGAAGTTTAAAAATGAAAATAAGCTTGATTATATGATTTATGATTATTGTGTTGAAAAGTACAATAAAATTTAATTGTGAAGTAAATTATTAATAATTATTTTAATTCCCTCCAGGAATAATCAGGGTATTAACGGATGTTCCGTATCAAGATTCATTGAAGAATCATTATCATCAAGGATAACCTAAAAATCACCAGGTATAACCTCTACCTCTTTCAAAGAAATTGCAAAATTATACAGTATAATTTTTGCATCATTCAGAGTAACCTCAAAACAAATCCGGGAAGCCACAAAAAAGATTGGGAGTATATTTTTTTTATATTGGGGTTTCTCTACAAATATCCGGGTTTCTCAAAAAAGATTAGAGTTACATTTTTTTCTCACAGGGGTTTCTCAAAAAAGATTAGAGTTACATTTTTTTCTCACAGGGGTTTCTCAAAAAAGATTAGAGTTACATTTTTTTCTCACAGGGGT
>JBBSDT010000492.1:0-2271 GCA_038240405.1 Ignavibacteria bacterium | reverse complement strand
TTTTATATCAATACCGTCAATAGTAATCTGACCTTTATTAATTTCATAAAATCTTGAAAGAAGATTAATGATTGTTGTTTTGCCCGCTCCTGTAGCGCCGACAAAAGCCACTTTTTCACCGGCATCAATTATGAATGAAACATCTCTCAAAACATAGTCTTCATCATTGTAAGCAAACCAGACATTTTTAAATTCTATTTTACCTTTGATATTAGCAAGCTTAAAAATATCAGTAGAATCTTTTATTGAAGGCTTTTCGTCGAGCAAGGCAAATATTCTTTCACTCGATGCCATAGCTGTCTGCAATATGTTATATTTCTCTGACAAATCCCTTATAGGCCTGAAAAACAATTCTGTATATTGTATAAAGGAAATAATGACTCCTATGGAAATTGCTTTTTGTACAACCTGCCCTCCGCCATACCAGATGATAAGCCCCGCAGAAATCGCTCCTATCAGCTCCACAATAGGAAAAAATACGGCATAATAAAAAATACTTTTCTTATTCTGTTCTGTATGTTCGCGGTTTATAGTTTCAAACTCCTCTTTGGTTCTTTCTTCTTTTACAAAATATTGTATGATTGTAATACCGGAAATATGTTCCTGTATATAGGAATTTAGCTTTGCAATAAGAATCCGGATCCGCCTGTAAGATTTTATAACTTTCTTTCTGAATACTGAAGTAGCATAAATCAGGATCGGCAGTATTGAAAGAGTTACCATGGCAAGCTTGGCATCAAGTGTAAACAGGAAATATACAATCCAAAATAACAGAAAAATATCTCCAAAAGCTGTTACTAATCCGGACGAGAAAACTTCAAACAGCACTTCCACATCTCCGGTAACTCTTGTAACCACTCTGCCAATTGGATTTTGGTCAAAAAATTTTGTATCGAGAGTCATAATGTGTTCGAAAATTCTTTTTCGCAGATCATATATTATTTTTTGTCCAATCCAGCTTGTCAGATACGCCATACCATATTGTATTATGCCCTGAAGAACCAGTGTGGCAAGCATTATTAAAATTATCATCTGCAACCCATGAAAATCTTTATTCATTATGTCGTCAATGGCGATAGGAGTAAGCCTTGGGCGGATTGCCATGAGAGCAGAAATCGTTACAGTCAGAATTGTAGCAAAAACAATATACCTTGTATAAGGCTTAAAAAATGAAAGCAGTCTTCGCATAATGCGTGGATCAACTTTCCTGCTTAATACTTCTTCTTCGGACTTATTTATAGATTGATCGGACAAAGATACTTTTGGTTAAAAAATTTGAAACTATGATTTATGGAAAGTATTTTTTTCGTTTGAGTTATTTTCAGTATAAAAATTAATCAGGTTTCGTATTTTTATTGTTGTAATTAGGAAGTTAAAAATCTTTTATTTCTTCTTCCAGTAACTGCTTGAGGTAAATATCATAATAAAGTCCTCCTTCGGCAATCAGCTCATTATGAGTTCCTTCCTCCTTGATTTCAGCATCGCTTAAAACAATTATATTGTTTGCATTTTTGATGGTTGAAATTCGATGGGAAATAATTATGGTGGTTCTCCGGTTCATAATTTTTTTAAGCTCATTTAAAATCTCTTCCTCAGTGTTAGTATCTACTGCCGAAAGTGAATCATCAAGTATTAGAATTTTAGGCTTCTTATAAAGCGCCCTGGCTATGGAAGTTCTCTGTTTCTGCCCTCCTGACAAAGTTATTCCTCGTTCACCCAGAATAGTTTTGAATTGATTTGGAAACTGTATAACGTCTTTATAAAAACCTGCAGTCTTCGAATATTTAATAACTTCATCCGGATCTATTTCTTCGTTTGAATATGCGATGTTTTTTTCAATTGTGTCTGAAAACAAAAATGTTTCCTGCGGAACAATGCCTATAGATTCTCTTAATACCTTTAATGGGATCTTCTTTATATCAAGTCCGTCTATGTAAATATTTCCCTCGGTAACATCCCAGATGCGGGGTATAAGATTTATTAGTGAACTTTTCCCGGAACCGGTCTGACCGATTACTCCTAAGGTAGAATCTTTTCTGATTCTTAAATTGATATTTTTTAAAATATAATTTCCTGAGAGAGGGTATTTAAATGAAACATTTCTAAATTCAATTTCACCCTGAATATCTTTTTCGGTGATAAAATTATCTGTATTTTCATTATTCGAGATGTCGGGTTTGGTATTAATGATATTCATCAGCCGTTGCATAGAAGGAGCTGCCCTCTGGACAAGATTTATTATCCATCCAAAAGCAATCATCGGCCAGGTAA
>JBBSDT010000491.1:0-2288 GCA_038240405.1 Ignavibacteria bacterium | reverse complement strand
GATGATCTTTCATATAATAAAATGCAGTGGGCTGTTCTTCTACATTCACAAGTTTTCCCACATTGTCAACACCCCATACCGGCCACTCACTTAAAGAACCGTTTTTATAGATAGCCAATTCCTTACCATCTACGCCTCTTGAGTAAATTTCATCATTCACCAATTGCCAGGAACTTGTTAAACTGCTTAATGAAGCTTCCGACACCGCTGCTTCTCCTTCCTGTTGTCCGATTGAAATGATACTGCTTTATCGGTAATGCGAATACATTAATTGCCTTTACATGCGGAGATAAAGAGGCTGCAAGGTTTTCAAAGATATTTAATGTTTCTACGAGGGACCTTATGGATTTAGAGCCATATTCCGCCTGGATACGATTAGGAAGAAATAACATTTTAACCGATTTATACCCACCTATTATGGATTATGTGCCAGACCTACCTAATGACATTATATCTCCTAACCCAGTCGAGCCAACATCAGAATATTGGTTTTTAACAGATGAGGAAGAAGGTTGGATGCATCAAATGTAATTGCAAGCTTATGATTATACTTTGCATTTACTTAATTATTTGTCATTTAAAATTAAGTTCTTAATTTTTTCATCCAAATTTTGAATATGGTTTTCATCATAGATCCTAATAATTATTTCTTTAGTTAGTTTGTTTTCTAAGCCCATTCCCTTTATAATAATATTATAGTCAGAAGGCTCTAAATGTCCTTTTAATTCATTAGCAAGATCCAAAGCTTCTTTTTGAATCAGAAATAAATATAATTCTGAAATTGAGATATTTAATTCTCGATTATATATTATCATTTATATTATTTATCTTTTAAAATTACTTCTTTTGCCCTTTCGGAAAATTGACTTAAATCATTTAGATTGTATAAGCCAATAAATATAATTTTTTTACATTTCAAATCACCTTTTTCGTCCTCTACACTTTCACTCATAATTACATCATCTCTAATTTTTGGATTGTTTGCAAGGTCGTTTAAACGAAAATAAAAATCTTCTGCTTCCTCAGGCGTTAAATAAATTTCTATTCCGTTGTAAACTTTCTTATTGTCCCCATTAAATATTCTCATTACTTAAATTTTAAAATTGTTGAAGGTATATCTTTAATTTAAGGTCTTTAAATTTCTCTCCAATTGAAATTCTTTCAATGTCAATATGTTCAAAAGCATGAAAATCGTCAAAACCAATTCTAACTTCATTTCCGAATTTTCTTATATTTCCAAATTTTGTTAAAGAGTTCGTTTGTTTTATTACATTTTTTACTTCGTTTCCCAAGAATTGACCTAATTGTTTTCCTAATAACTCTGAATTTTTACCAGTTGCTTTTGTCATATTAATCCATTCTAATCCTATTTCTGATGCGTTTCCAATGGTTTCTTCTAATACAAAACGTGTGGTAGTTTTTGCTAAGATAGGGAACTTAGTAGCCAATCCAAGTCCAAGTGGCAAAGCAATAATATCAGTCGGTTGAATCTCAGCAGATTCAATTTTTCCACTGCTGTAATCTGATTGGTTTCTTTTGAATTGTTCTTTACCAACAATGGACAAGTTAAGGTAATAATCATCTTGTGCTTTATTATTTGTATACCAAGTATAGACATTCATAATTGTCTGAATAGCTGATATTTGAGCTCCATTAGGATCAATTAACTTTAAAGGATTTCTTAAAACATAATTATAAGGTGAAAAATCGTAATGTTTTTCCAAAATAGGATCTACCGATCCAAAATTCGCAATCCTACTATCATAATATCTTGCTCCAAAATAATCATAATTATTTTCCTTATCCCTTTCTTTTGAAGTAAATTTAAATTTACTCTCACTGCTTTGATAAGTACGACCCTTAAGCAAATATCCCCAGGCATCATAGTCCTGAGCAGACGCTATTTCACCTTTGCTATCTACTATTGTCCTTATATTTCCAAGATGATCTTTCATATAATAAAATGGAGTGGGCTGTTCTTCTACATTCACAAGTTTTCCCACATTATCAGCGCCCCACACCGGCCATTCACTTAAAGAACCGTTTTGATATATCGCCAATTCTTTTCCATCTACGCCTCTTGAGTAAATTTCATCATTCACCAATTGCCAGGAACTTGTTAAACTGCTTAATGAAGCTTCCGACACCGCTGCCTCATTCTCCTGTTGATGAATAGAAATAATGGTGCTTATAAACTTATAAACTTTTTTCCTTATACGATTGCCTGCCTCATCATAGGAATAATACGTTACATACAACGTGGTGTCATTAGTTCCTGAAGCAGGATT
>JBBSDT010000490.1:0-2302 GCA_038240405.1 Ignavibacteria bacterium | reverse complement strand
GTTTTTTAGCGGCGATTTAAAAACTTTCGTAGCTGCCGGCGATGACAATGGTTTGTTTATCATAGTACCGGAAGGCAGAGCCTGGTATCCTGATTGTCCCGAATCTAAAATTTTTCCTTTAAAAATTAAAATAGAGGGAGACGTTAAAAAACTCACACCAATTAACTATTCCCATTACAAAATTAGTTCAATTTAACCCTCAATTAATGACAGGATATTCAAAAACACCTTTACTTGATAAACTGGGTATTAAACAGGGGTTTTCAATTTACATTTATAGAGTTTTCTAAATCTGTAAAATATAAATAGTACCCTAACCCGTTTCTCAAAATTTTAGAAACGGGTTTTTTTATTTTATGCTTTCTCTTATACTGATATTTCTACAAAAGAAAAATAATAATAATATTTACTATTGTTATAAATCCCAACCCTGCGAAAACAATCTTTTTTGTAAGCTTATCTGCTAGTACAATCGTTGCGATAATTTTTAATATATTATTTGAAACAATTGCCTGGAAAGCAGCCTTTAGAATAAAACCATTGTCTATCTGATATTTGCCCTGAAAAAGATTTAATAAAAAAGGATCTATGTCAGCAAAGCCGACAATATAAGAGAGAATGTTTAATCCTGATTCGCCGTATACCTTAATAGTATAATTTGTCAAAAAACTAAAAATCAGAAACAAGGCGGAGAAAATAACTGCCACCTTTAATTCAAGCGGATTTTTTCCGCTTGCTACAGGAATTACCGTCTTTTCTGATTTAGATCTTGTCAGGTATAAACCTATGCCAATGGAAAAAAGAATTAAAAAAAGAATTATGAAGTATGGAAAAGAAAACGCAGCAAGACTGAAATTGAATAACATCATGAGAAGGAACACTCTTAAATACATCATTGAATTTGCGATCAGAATTGAGGCTGCATAAGATCTTCCTGTAGAATTGTTTTCATTACATTTTCTTGAAAGTATAACGGTAGTTGCTGTGCTGCTGTATAATCCCCCCAGCATCCCGGAAACCACAATTCCTGATTTTACAAAAACAAACTTCTGCAAAAGATAGCTGAAGTATGAAATTCCGGCGACTACTACAAGAGCCAGCCAAATCTGATAAGGCGAGACTTTGAACAAATCAGATAAGGGTGTGTCGGGAAGAATCGGCAAAACTACTCCGGCAATAATCAAAAATTTTGCCAGTGTTACGAATTCATTATGTGAAAATTTTCCGGCGAATGTTATAAAATAATGTTTTGATTCAACAAGTATTAAAACGGAAACTACGATAAGTATGGAAAGCCATTTCGGCTGTGTTATAACTACAGGCGCCAGAAAATATGTTATTAAGCCTACTAAGATTTTAGTGATTCCGAAAGCTTTATATTCCTGTATCTTTTTGGAATAGTAAATCCCAAAAAAGGATCCCAGGATTACTGCACCCAATATAAAGAGTGTAAAATAATGCGGCTCAAGTATATACAGAATAAATCCTAATACTCCTATAAATGTGAAAGTTCTGTCTGTTCCGAATTGTATTGAAGATTCTCCCTTTTGATTTTCCTGTCTTCTTTGTTCAAGCCCGATAAAAAGGGAAAATAAAACAACAATTATAAACTCAATAAATATTTCAGGAATTTTGCTTAATAACTCCATTAAGATCAGATGAATTTAAAAAAGATTAATACAAAATAAAAACCCTGGTTACAACATTCTACAATTTTCAATCTCACTATCACATCCCTGGTTGTCTCATACTTTTGGAAAATTGAATGATTGAGCACCATGAAAGACAACTAAAAATAAGAAAACTACATGTATTTTTCTTACCCCCTGATTGTATCAGATATAACGGGTAATCATCCGGATCAGTAAAATGAGCAAGACGGACCTGTCTGTCATCATTCATTTTAAATGTCACATTTTTCTTCTTTAAAGAGGCATGTCAATATCTGATACCATTACTGTCACTACACTTACCTGAATGTCCGCCATTACCCGATAATTTTATTTTTTAAATTAAATTTATTAACCAGGTCATAGTTCTGTCTTACAATTGTAAATTACAAATTTCAAATTTCAAATAGAATATTGAACGTTGATTGAATCTCTTTTTGCCATCCCAACGAAAGGATGAGAACTTTATTGGGAAAATTTCTATTACTTCCTCCATTATACAAATTTTTACATTTTCCTATCTTATTTCTGTTTTAAGTTCTAAATTATTTACAAATTATTTTCTAAATTTATTTATTTAAAACATATATTTTAACAAATTGAAAAAATTATTTTTAATATTATTCTTCCTG
>JBBSDT010000489.1:0-2307 GCA_038240405.1 Ignavibacteria bacterium | reverse complement strand
TGTCATTAAAAATCTCTAATGCTTCTTCTTCACGCTTTGAATAACGAGCGCATATAGACATACCATAGGCAAAGAAAGAGTCATACATTTTTTTTTGACTCTCTCTCTGGTTCAGGGTGCATCCCCTGATAAGTAGGTTTAATTCAGCTCCTGATATCAAAACGTTTCTTGTATAAAATCGGATATTAATGGTAATAAGTTGCCTCTCTTAAGTTATATTTTTTTTATTGATAGTCAAAAATTAATTAGGAATTAGGAATTAGGAATTAGGAATTGGGAATTGGGAATTAGGAATTGGGAATTAGGAATTTTGGAAACCTGTCTCTTCCCGAACTAGGTTGACATATTGTAAATCACAAAAATAACAATATGAAGACAATTGAGCAGAGAACAATTATTCGGTACAGTGTTAGCTTTAAACAAATGGTTGTTAAAGATATCGAGCAGGGAAGTAGTATTGATCTGATAAGAAAGAAGTATGATATAAAAGGATACAGTACTATTCAACAATGGATACGAACTTTTGGGAAAAATCATTTATTAAATAAAATAGTTAGAATAGAAACCATGGATGAAAGAAGTAAAATCAAACAATTGGAACAGGATAATAAGAAATTGAAAATAGCCCTGGCCGATGCTTACATGGCCAAAGAATGCCTGGAAGGAGTTATCAAAATGGCCAATGATGAATATAAGACCGATTTAAAAAAAAATTTTGGCGACCACTTACCAAACAATTTGAAGGACAATACAAAGTAAATTCTCTGTGTAGATTTTGGGGTGTAAGCAGGCAAGCTTTTTATAAAGATCGGTTGCTGCTTGAAAACAAAAAGGATAACAGTGCTTTTATACTATCGCGAGTGAAAGATATTCGCAAAAGGCACTCCAAATTAGGTACACTGAAATTGAGGAATGAGCTGCAGGATGAGATAAAAAAATGTGGCCGTGGTTACGGTAAAAATAAGTTCTTTGATTTATTACGCAGTCATGATTTGCTTTTAAAGCGTCGTCGCAGGTATTCGATCACTACCAATTCAAATCATCCCTTTTATAAGCACACCAACCAGTTGGCTAAGATGGAAGTTACGGGACCCGATCAGGCCTGGGTATCGGACATTACTTATTTGCAAACAAGAAACCGGTTTGTGTATTTGTCGTTGGTTACCGATGTGTATTCACGAAAAATAGTAGGGTGGAATGTAGATCTTTCCTTAGCGGTGGAAGGGGCTTTGGAAGCCATAAAAATGGCGATCAGCAATAGTTGGGGAACAAAAGGTCTTATTCATCATTCCGATAGAGGGATCCAATACTGTTGTTATGCTTACAATAAATTGACAAAAAAACAAGGTATAAAAATGTCAATGGGAGAAGCGGGTCATTGTTATGACAATGCTATTGCAGAAAGAGTAAACGGCATACTCAAAGATGAATACTTATTAGACAGTGAATTCGTGAATAAGAAACATGCAATGAGAGCGGTAAAAGAAGCGGTTTACTTATATAATTATGAACGACCTCATTGGTCATTAAATCTAAAAAAGCCGGCAGATATTTATAAAATGGGAAAGAAAGATAGTTTAAAAGATGCGGTGGCGGCTCCTGCAAAGAGCAAGACAGCGCATCTTTTATACGGAAACAATTTAACGGTCAGTCATGAAAATTAAAACGTAATAGTCAAATAAAGTGTCAACTTTTTTAGGGACAAGACAAAGTAGCGAATAGCGAGTAGTAATAGGCTAAAGGCTATAGGCAATACAAAAATTTCTTCCTTAGCCGTCTTTACTCATATCTTGTAGCGGAGCAGGACGCGACGACGATTCTAAAAGAGAAGTTATTATCTTAGGCTCATGGTTGTTAAAATTTCCATTGATAAGCTGACACTATATATTTAATTACATTCACCTGCAAGCTTTGGCTCTATTAATTGAAATAACTAACTTCTATGATATTTTAAACAATTAATTTGATCATCTTAAAACAAAAGATCATCATCTAAGGCTCCCTATTTATAGAATATTTTTCTTGAATTAATCAAAATAATGTAATTACTTTGTAGTCACAACCATTTTTTTTATGGACATATCTGTAATTTCTATAGGCAACTCAAAAGGTATTCGTTTGACGAAAACTTTAATAGAAAAGTATAATATAAAGGACACCATGGAACTTGTTCTTGAAAAAAGTTACATCATTCTAAAACCAAAAAATTCTCCCCGTAAAGGATGGGAAAAATCTTTTAAAAAGATGCATGAAAATGGCGAGGACAAACTTTTAATGCCTGAGGTTTTTGAAGATGAAAACTTTGAC
>JBBSDT010000488.1:0-2319 GCA_038240405.1 Ignavibacteria bacterium | reverse complement strand
TATTGGTACAAGATACAGGTCTCTTCTAATTTCAGTGTACTCTTTCAGATTTGTAAGATCAATATTTTCATTTACTGATAGGAATCCTTGTATTCTTGCTAAATACCCATATATCTTTCCTGATGGAAGAACAATTTTATATTTACACTATTTCCCCAATATAAATATTATTATTGAATTTAAAATGGAAAATCGATTGAGTTATTTGTAAGAATTTGTAAGTTATTGAATTACTACTCAGGGTTTTATCACACCCACAAAATTATTCGAATTATTATAAGCAATTATCAAATCGCTCAAATCCACTTCCCCATAGCCGAATTTTAAATTTTAAATTATCAATTTGTTGTTCTGCAAAAGCAATATTTATAATTTATAATTTACTTAACCAGCGCCATTCTCTTTGTCTGAACAAAATTATTTCCCTCTAATCTATAGAAATAAATTCCGCTTGCATAGTTACCCGCATCCCAATCAACCGAATATTTTCCTGCATTTTGTTTTTCATTAATCAGAGTAGTTACTTCTTTGCCTGATTCGTCATAAATCTTAAGCAATACGTTTTGAGTGTTTGGTATTGAGTAATTTATTGTAGTTACAGGGTTAAACGGATTTGGATAGTTCTGGCTTAATTCAAAATGTTGTGGAACTTCAGTTGAAAGATTTCATATCGATACAAAAGCCATGAAAATTCTGATTATAAACCGATTGAATATAATCCGATGAAGCTTTTAGCAGCGATATGCTGTGCAAATTGTTTGAGCCTCTTGCAATAATCTGAGCTATTATAACAGACTGTGTATCTCCCGGATTCATATTAAACGGTCCCATACTTTGAAGGTATCTCCTGTCACCTCAGGTTGTCATTATCCAGCCGGTTCCGGATTGTGGATCTCCGCTATAAACTTTTTTTGTTGACTGAGATGTGATTGGATTTATCCATGCCTGTCCTGATCTCCAATAACCTGAGATGACTTTGTAAGTTTGTATATTTGTTGACGGATCAGAAGGTTGTGGAGATCCATTATTATAAGTATTGAAAATGTTCATCCCGGTAAATTTATAACCAACTTTAACTTTTAAACGTGGCGACCCCGGAGGGTTGTAATATTTAACTGTGTCATTATTATTACCGGTAAAAACTATTGGACTTCTCAGTATTTTCGTTCCTACGGCCGGAGGAGCTGCTCCATATATCCCGTCATTATTAGTAAAGTTATATGTAAATCCCAGATCCCTGGTGGTATCACAACCTATAGCATCGTCAATTGCATTTCCTAAATCATCATCCGTCCAAAATGTTAAATATGTATTTAACCAAGCAGAACTGCTTCGGTTAATAACTCTAAATTCCGTGAAAACAGCATCTGCTAATCCGGCATTAGTATAACACCAGTTAGTTTGTAATATATCAGCTTTCAATGACAGTAAGCTTGAACTTCCCGATTGGTGGGGATATGCATCAGTATATGCATAAAACATTGTTTGCGTTCCAAGAAAGAAAGGTTTACCTTGTGTATTTAAATACGCCCCCTGACTGACAGGCCAGTTTAAATAATCAGGACTAGTAGTATCCCCCCGCGTTATTTTGTAAATTCTATATAATGGATTGTCCATGCCCTGAGGATCTCCATTGTCATCAACATAACCGGGGAGATAGTAACCGTATTCTGCCTTAGCTGTTAATGTATCACTTCCGGATACACACCCCATCCATAAACCTGAAGTGTAACGCGCTGTCTTTCCGGAATTTTTTGGCCATTCAAATCCGCTATTTCCTGTTGCAGGATCACGATTAAATGATCCGTTAGTCCTGAACCAGGTCCTTATATTATTAGCAGCCAATGTATCTGAGCTGACAAATAATAAATTTGACTGAATGGAATTTATATTATAAACTGTAGATAGTTGAAATTCTGGATCTTGATTATTCAAAGAAAGAAATGAAAAACAAAAAAGAATTAGAATCGAAAAGATTTTTATACTTTTTTTCATAATTTGACTCCCTTTTACCGCCTCGGCGGATTCGTTTATAAAATAAATTTGTTGAAAAATTTTATTTTACTAACACCATTCTTCTTGTTTCCAAAACGCCATCTACATCGAGCCTGTAAAAATATACACCGCTTGGATGATTATTCCCATTTCCATTTTACTGTATAGCTTCCGGCAATTTGTTTTTTTTCATTAGACTGAGAGTGTATCTTAAATTATACGATGTTTTGGGAAAATGAATTAATGTCTTTGATTAGAACGCATCATGATTTGCTTCCTAAAAATTTTAAATTAAAGTATTGAATAAATTATCAATTATCAATG
>JBBSDT010000487.1:0-2330 GCA_038240405.1 Ignavibacteria bacterium | reverse complement strand
GAAGCTTCATTAAGCAGTTTAACAAGTTCCTGGCAATTGGTGAATGATGAAATTTACTCAAGAGGCGTAGATGGAAAAGAATTGGCGATATATCAAAACGGTTCTTTAAGTGAATGGCCGGTGTGGGGTGCGGACAATGTGGGAAAACTTGTGAATGTAGAAGAACAGCCCACTGCATTTTATTATATGAAAGATCATCTTGGAAATATAAGGGCAATAGTAGATAGCAAAGGTGAAGTAGCGTCTGCTCAGGATTATGATGCGTGGGGATATTTGCTTAAGGGACGTACTTATCAAAGCAATGAGAGTAAATTTAAATTTACTTCAAAAGAAAGAGATAAGGAAAACAATTATGACTATTTTGGAGCGAGATATTATGATAGTAGGATTGGAAGGTGGGGAGCGGTTGAACCCTTACTGGATGCTAAATTAAGTTTGACTCCTTATAGTTATTGTTCTGATAATTCTCTAACTCGCATAGACATGTCAGGATTAGATGATATTTACTATCTTGAAGGTGATATTAAAGGAAGACCGAGTAAGGTAATAACAAATGAATTGCCTGACAGATTTTTTATAGAGAATTCCCAAGGCAATTTTACCTCACTTATTGAGGGTATAAAAGGAAAATCGTTTCTTGAAGTAAATGATTGGCAATCACTTGAAGTATACTTTGAATCTAAAGGGAAAAATCCTGTTTACGAATCAAAAGATGTCATTCTTAATTGGAATGAGAATGGATTTCATTCAAGGTTTGAAGATGCAATTCCATCAATTTCCAATATTTTACCGAACGATGTTTATGCAGGCAAGGAGTCAATTCCAGGGGGTAACATGGATCAAAAGAGGTTTCTAAAGAGTTCAAAAATATATTCATTTGGAAATATTGGATATAACAACATGGAAGCGGGAAATATAATTTGGGGAGCAGTTATGAATTATTTGCATTCTGGACTTAATAAAACTTTAGCAGCTGCAAATCAATATACTAGAATTGCATATGGGCATGATGATCAACCCAACGAACAAATTGCGATAGAGGTTGGTTGGAAATATTTTAACACAAACGGTCAAAGAAGAAGGGAATCAATATATGGAAAATAAAAAGTTGTTAGTAAAATGTAAATTTTTTCTTGTCCTGTTTTTTTCTTTATTAAGTTTATACTGTCATAATTCTGAAGACAAATATGCAAAAAATTCAATATTGAAAGACTTAGATTCCAACTACTATACAAATTTTAAAAGAACAACTTATGAAAAGTCCAAGGAGATATTTATTACGAATGAAAAGGAAATTGAAAGTTTTACAATAGAGTTTCAGAGCCAAAAAAATATTGAAAAAATTAGCCGAGATGACTATTCGCTTATGGAAATTGATTCTAGTTTTAAAAAGTTATTTCCGGAGGTAAGTAATGTATTATCATATTCTATAAAATTAAAAAATGCAAAAAATGTAAGTATCATAATTGATGAAAACTTTAATAATCAGGAAGAAAATTTCTGGATGCAAGATTTTTCTCTAATTAACACTTCGGAAAATATAACCCTAAAAGACTTTTTAGATCAAAATCAAATATCTCAAGGCTATTTTAGAAAATACGTGAATTTTTTAAATAAATTTAAATTCTTTTCTGTCAGAAAAATCTTAAATACAAATATTATAGAGATACGAATTAGAATTTCTGATGGTCTTATTTATAATTCGATGACTGAAAAGAATCCAGAATCAAATTTGTTCATAGAAACAAAACTAATTAATTCAAATTGGTCTTACTTCACAGAGTATAAGAAATTCAATGAAAAATAAAATTGTTACAAAGAAAGTAAAGTGAACTAACTAACTATAAAAAGTATTTCTATTTATTCATACAGATCTTCAATTGGATGACGAGAAAAACACTGTTTAAAATAATTTCATCGAAAGAGCTAAACAAGGTAATCACTTTACAGCCGTACAAGTAACAGAAATACTGTACATCACCTTAGTTAGAATCATTTACTATTTAAGAAATTATCAATATATATGTATCTAGATTCATAATAATACCCAGCTTTCTTCCTCATCAGCTAAAAACCAATTTTCTGACTTGGGTTCTCTAGGCTTAGGGGATATAATATTATTGGGCATCTCTGGAATATAATCCATAATAGGTGCGTATAATTCGGTTAAGATATTATTTTTCCCTAATCGTATCCAGGCTGAATATGGTTCTAAATCCATAAGGTCCCTCGTAGAAACATTAAATATCTTTGAAAACCTTGCAGCCTCTTTATCTCCGCATGTAAAGGCAATTAATGTATTCGCATTACCGATAAAGCAGTATCATTTC
>JBBSDT010000486.1:0-2330 GCA_038240405.1 Ignavibacteria bacterium | reverse complement strand
AGTCCCGGAAATATTGCCAGCCACCAGGCGCTCGAAGCTCCTCTGGCTTCATTAAGCAATGATCCCCATGTAACAGTCGTTGCACTTACTCCAAAACCCAGAAAGCTTAAAGCAGCTTCAGTCAGTATCGCGCCCGCGATGGCAAAAGCTCCAGACACCAAAACCGGTGCAATTGCATTTGGAATTACGTGCCGTAATATTATTTGTTTATTTGGCAGTCCTATTGAATTTGCAGCAGTTATATACTCCATATTTCTTACTTTTAATACTTCACCCCTGATCAGCTTTGCATTGCCTGTCCAGCTCGTAAAGCCTATAGCAGCCATTATATACCATATACTGGAGCCATAGATTGCAACTATCGTTATAATCAGAAAAAAAGTTGGAAGAGTTACCATTATCTCCACAAATCTCATAATGATCAAATCAACTTTCCCCCCGTAAAATCCTGCTATTGCTCCCAAAAGGATTCCGATTATCAAAGCTATTCCCGCAGCAATAAAACCCACTGACAAAGAAACCCTGGAGCCATGAATTAATCCGGCCAGTACATCCCTTCCGATTCCGTCAGTTCCAAGGTAATGATCCCCTTTTGGAGAACTTAATACATTCGACAAATCTATTTCTCTAGATCCGTAAGGAACAGGACTCCAAACAACGCTTTCAAGTTTATTCTGATTATCTAACTCCTTCCAATTTACATTTATCAGTTCTGGATCCCATTTATCTATTCCAATCGAATTAAGATAATCCTTAATTACAGGAAAGTAAGTTTCTCCTTTATATACAGCATAAAGGGGCTTGCTGCTTGCAAGAAAATCTGCAGCAACCGCCAGGAAAATAAGAAATATTACGATATAAAAAGAGATCATGGCAAGCTTATTTTTCTTGATCTGGTGCTTTACCAATGACCAGTATGAAACTCCCACATCCCTTTGTGATTCGACCTGGGATTTGGTTAAGTCATTATCATCGCCGTTGATGCCGTTTGTACTCAGCTCAACTTTTTTATCTATAATTTCCTTTTCTAAAAATTCTTTTTCTTCCATAATTATTAGGCTACTTTTTTAGTGAAAGCAATTCTCGGATCCACAAATGAATACAAAATATCCACCAATAATATTCCCACAACAGTTAAAGTAGAAGAGAGTACCAGCTCCGCCATTATCAACGGATAATCTCTGTCCAGGATAGCCTGAAACGCCAATTGACCAATTCCCGGAATTGAAAATATAGTTTCAATGATTACACTTCCTCCTATCATAAGAGGGAGCAGACCGCCAACAAGGGTAATTATCGGTATAAGCGAATTCCTTAGAGCATGTTTCAAAACAACTTTTCTTTCTGACAAACCTTTAGCCCGGGCTGTTCTTATATAATCCTGTCTTATTACTTCAAGCATTGAGCTTCTCATTTGCCTTGATACAAAAGCAAACGCAGCAAGGCTTGTAATTGCTACCGGCAAAAACAGGTGCATTATCCTGTCCTTTACCTGGTCCAACATTGGAAGTGAGTCGTAATTTTCAGACCTTATGCCTGATGTCGGAAATATTTTAATAAACTCTACGTTGCAAAGGAATACAATTGCCAAAGTTGCAATCCAGAAGTCCGGAAGCGAATATAAAATAAAAAGTATTACCGTAGTTGTCCTATCCCAAAAAGAATATTGCCTTGCAGCGCTGTAGATTCCAATGGGAATAGCAATAATATAAATCAGAAGAAATGACAATAAGCTTATCGTAATTGTTACAGGAAGTCTTTCTATTATCTTATCTATTACAGGCCGGTTATCTTTAAAGGAATTTCCGAAATCCCCCGTCAGCATATTTCCCATCCACAATATATACTGAACAGGAAGAGGCTTGTCCAGCCCAAACTTTTTCTTATAAAACTCTTTTGCCTGCTGAGTCATTAAATTTTTAGCATCGGTTTTTTGAGCCTCCCCAGTCTGACCTAATTTCATTTCTGTAGGATCTCCCGGCGCTAAACGGCAGACAAGAAAAGTTATCATCGTTATGATGATAAGAGTGGGAATAAAAAGTAAAACTCTTTTAACTACATAATCAGTCATGATGAATTATAGATTTAAAAGTTTTGACGCTGGATCTCTGAATAAATAAGCCTGTCACAAAAAATAATGACAGGCACTTAAATTTTAATCTCTGTAACGTTGATTTACAGCCGGCGTCCACCATTCATTTAATAATGGTGAATCAGGATAAGCATACCACCTGGCGTGTTTTTATATGTCGCTGTAAACTTACCTATTAAGCTCTTTACCTAAAAATTTTGTTTGCTGGTGCACGTAAAAAAACTTTTGGCATTTCTTT
>JBBSDT010000485.1:0-2356 GCA_038240405.1 Ignavibacteria bacterium | reverse complement strand
TAAAGCTGAGGCGACTTCCATTAGCGCCGAAATTTGTGGGACACCTGCGCCGGCCACGATTCTCGTAGTACAGATAGATCCTGGCCCAATCCCAACTTTTACGGCGTCTGCCCCGGCATCTGCTAATGCTTTTGCTCCCGCAGAAGTAGCGATATTACCTGCAATTATCACTATATCTTTAAAATCTTTTTTTGCTTTTTTCAAAGCATCGATCACGCCTTTGGTATGTCCATGGGCGCTGTCGAAGCATATAACGTCTACGCCTACTTGTTGAAGCGCAAAAATCCTGTCACTGATATCTTTGGTAATACCGACACCGGCTCCTACCAATAATCTTCCAAAAGAATCTTTGGCAGCATTCGGATGATTATGAACCTGTAGTATATCCCTGTAAGTAATGAGGCCTTTTAAAATTCCTGACCTGCTTACAACCGGCAGCTTTTCAATTTTATATTTTCTGAGAATAGATTGCGCTTTCTTAAGATCGGTTCCTTCGGGTGCAGTTATTAAATTTTCTTTGGTCATTAATTCACTCACCTTACGTCGGTAATTATCTTCAAACCTGAGATCGCGATTAGTTAATATGCCTACAAGCCTTCCGTTATTGTCAACAATAGGAATTCCACCAATCCTGTTTTCCTTCATGAGATGTAATGCATCCCCAATTGTAGCATCAACCAATAGTGTGATAGGGTCGAGGATCAATCCACTTTCGCTACGCTTTACTTTTCGCACCTGGCCTGCCTGCTGTTCAATGCTCATGTTTTTATGAAGAATACCAAGCCCTCCTTCACGGGCCAATGCAATAGCAAGGAATGCTTCAGTTACCGTATCCATGGCTGCACTAAGCATGGGAATATTTAATGCAATTGATTTTGTAAGATTTGTTTTCGTAATTACATCACTGGGTAATACTTCGCTGTATGAAGGCATTAAAAGCACGTCATCGTACGTTAGTCCTTCTCCGAAAAATTTTTGTGTAACTGTAGTTGGATTATTTAATGTAGCCATGTGCAAAGATAAGTGGGATTAGCTAATTAGCTAATTGGCCAATCAGCTAATTAGCGATCTTATATATTTTGCCTGGTAAAGAAATTACAACATTTTGCATCTCCAGCATTAGCAAGGCTGCGGCGACTTTGCTGCTGTTAAGCTTACTTTTAATATATAGCTCATCAATATGGATTTGACCCTGCATTTGCAGAATTTCAACAACTATTTTTTCATCTGGTGTAAGCTCAATAAATAATTCTTTTTGTTTTTTTGCTGATGGTTTTTTTAATTGCACCCAACCCATATTTTCAAGAAGGTCATTGGCCGATGTAATGAGCGCTGCTTTATTATTTTTTATAAGATAGTTGCATCCTTCGCTTTTAATATCATTCACCCGACCGGGAAAAGCAAACACATCCTTATTGTAACCATTGCCTAGCTCTGCTGTTATAAGCGAACCGCCTTTGATACCTGTTTCAATAACAACAACGGCATCACTGATTCCTGCAACGATCCGGTTCCTGGAAGGGAAATTCTGGCGGTCAGGTTTTGTATTGCTGCGGAATTCAGTTAACAGGCCGCCATGAGTGGACATTTGTTTTGCCAGGGAAGTGTTTTGCGATGGATAGATCATATCGAGACCATGCCCAAGCACTCCAATTGTTTTCAAATTATTTTTCAAAGAAGTTTTATGCGCAATACTATCTATTCCAAACGCAAGTCCACTTACAATCAATATATTTTCCGCGGCCAGTTCTTCGATCAATTTCTCACAAACATTTTTTCCATAGTCATTATTGTTTCTTGTGCCTACTATGGCGACAATTTTGGAAGTATTTAAATCGGCGTTTCCCTTATAATATAGAATAGCCGGGCTATCATAACAATTCAATAATCTTTGAGGATAATTTTTATCAGTAATAAAGAGCGGAGTTATTTTATATTTTTCAATAAAAGATATTTCTTTTTCTGCCTTATCAAAATCATGAAAATTTTTAATTGAATTCGCCCTCACAATTCCAATACCTTCAAGCGAATCAAGATGTTTTTTTGGGGCATTAAATAGTGCTTCGGCATTTCCAAAATGATTTACCAAAGCTTTTGCATGCACATCGCCAATGTTGGGTATTAGTGTAAGCGCTATTTGGTATAGAAGTTCTTTTGACAAATTTTGAAAATGTCAACAATAATAAAAAAATCAATCCACAGAAAGAACTTTTAATTCTGTTCTTCGGTTCATGGCCCTTCCTTCTTCGGTTTTATTAGCTGCAACAGGATTTGTTTCTCCAAATCCTTTAAACGTAAGTCTTTCGTTCTTTATACTTTTATTCAATAAATAATTTACAACAGCTACGGCACGCCC
>JBBSDT010000484.1:0-2360 GCA_038240405.1 Ignavibacteria bacterium | reverse complement strand
TTACTACAGGTACGGATATAACCATCCCTACAATTCCCCAGATATACTCTCCGAGAAAAAGTGATAATAATAATAATAGGGGACTGAGATTCAACTGGCTTCCGAAGACCCTTGGTTCTATTATATTTCCGACTAAATTTTCAAGCATCACAAGAATAAGCGTAACTAAGATAGGAGTAAATATATTATCGAATTGTAAGAACATAACTATTGAAGGCAATGATATGGCAATTAGTGCGCCAATATTGGGGATGTAATGCATTACAAAAATCAGGAAACCCCATATAAAATAAAAATCAACTCCAAACAGCCAGAGAATGAATCCGGAAGATATTCCGAGTGAAAGACTAATAATTGTCTTTCCGGAAATATAAGTTCTGACGCCTATAAATATATCATCTAATGTCTTTATAATTTTATCAGAACGATCGTTCTCATACGCAATCTTAATTCTTTTCTTTATACTTCCAAGTTCAGTGAGAATGAAAATAACATAAAATAGTATTAACACAAAATCACCGAATATTCCCAAAAGGCTCGTGAAGAAATTTGCGATGAAAGAAGTAATAGAACCTTGCTTGAGAAGATTCGCAAGCTGTAGTGATTCGCTGATGTTTGCAACTTCCTGAGGAGAAAGTTTCAGAGAAGTTATAAGAGAATTAAGGAAAGCAGTGAACTTCACCTCATATACGGCAAAATTTGATGAAAAGGAATTCACGCTTGCTACAACAAATACGCTGGCGATATTTGCAATAATCATTATTGCTATTATCACAATGGCAATTGCAATTCCTGATGGTATTTTTTTTGATTTCATCCAATCGTAAAATGGCTCAAACACAAATGAGATGATTACTGCCAGCACGAACGGGATTAAAATAGAGCTAAGAGCTTTTAAGACATAGACAGAAAAGCCTGCAAGCATAAGACCTGCAACTATGTTCAAAAAATTATTTTTATCTTTTGTCAAATTCTGTTATAATTGAATATTCTTTTGTATGCTATTGGATCTTTTAAACCTGCAGTACGAAAGCCTCTCAATCTTAGAGCACAACTATCGCATTCCCCGCAGGCAATTTTATTTTCTTTGTAACAGGACCACGTCAGATGAAGCGGTGAATTTAGTTCAATAGATTTTTTTACAATATCTTTCTTTGTAAAATTAATTATCGGTGTTTCAACCTTAATCATGGTATCATGCTTTGTTCCTTTTGATATCATTGAATTAAATGCACTGAAGAATTCTTTCCTGCAGTCAGGGTAGCCGCTTGAATCTTCTTCAACTGCACCGATGAAAATCTTCTTCGCCGCAATTACTTCTGCCCAGCTTACGGCTACACAGAGAATATTTGCATTTCTGAACGGAACATAGCTTGAGGGAATTTTTTTATTGTTGAGATCAGCCTTATCGATCTTCACTTTCTTATCAGTCAGAGAAGATCCTCCGATATCTTTTAAATGACTTACGTCGACGATCAATTTTTTTTTTACTTTATAAAAGTTTGCAATATCATTGAATGCTTTCAATTCCCGTACCTGGGTTTTTTGACCGTAGTTAATGTGTAAAAAATTAAGAGAATACTTTTTATTAGCGATTGCAGCTGTCAGGGCGCTATCCATTCCTCCGCTGACGAGCACAATAGCATTGACGTTATTAAGCCTCATTTTGGAAATTTACTGATTTGAATTTCAATATTGAAGTCTAATTTAAAAAGTAGTCAAAACTACTTACAGTTATTTTGAGATAGGAGTTTTATTTGTTACGTGTATAATTCATTACGTGAAGGAAAAAATTATTACTTTTCGGTAGTATTATTTCCCTTCTTTATATTTGTCCATGTAATGATAGTTAAAGCAATGGGCTCTGAAATAGTTCGCAATATATGAAAAGACCACCATTTGCTAATAAGCACTTCCCAATTGTTAGGAAGAGAGTTAAAGTTCCATGACATGATAACATCGTTTATCGGCTGATTAACAAACCGCGATATTAAAATACATGCAATAAAAAAAGCTGCCGATACAAGAAAACAATAAAAACCGACTTATCATTTCTTTGAAGAGTAGCTGAAACTATTGTTATTATAGTTGTGAGAATGACAAGCGATATCATCAATGAATTAAGAGTACGAATAATATTTTGTTGTATTTCTATATAGGTTGAGGGTGAAAAGTTCACCGGATTAAGACATATCCATATTCCGAAACTTGTTCCCGCCAGCAAGGCTGCTAATACGATGTTCAGTAAACGGATGATTGAATTTGTCATAATTAAACTATATCGTCCTCACTTACCGACACTTATTTTAAGTAACTTAAAAATTAATTTAGAAACAAGATAGGAAAAGTAATAAGTTTTC
>JBBSDT010000483.1:0-2387 GCA_038240405.1 Ignavibacteria bacterium | reverse complement strand
TAGCCACTTTCGTAAAAAAAAGGGGATGACCTTAAAGAAGATTCTTTTCTTACCGCAATGGTAAGGTAAAAGACAAAGGTAAAACATGAGTGTTAGCATCGAACTACCTATAATAATATTCTCCGGGATGTTTTTAACTTATAGATTCATGAAATCAAGAAAAAAATAATTTTTTTCTGGAAAATGGATCAACAGCTTGCTCTAACTTCATTCCAATTTATAATTTACTTCCCAATCAACATCTTATATATTTTCTTTTTTCCAGAATAAATTATACGAAAAGGGTTTCCCAAATGATGAATAAGTCTTTACAAGGTTTTTCTTCCAGGTAGCATTGTAAAATTTTTCAGACATTACATACAAATCAGGATCAATTGTAATTTTGAAAAATGGAATGATTTCATTCATCATTTTCTGATTTTCAATAAAATAATCCATGATATAGGGGACCGATACAATTGGTTCCATCCATAAAGCCACTAAGCATTGAATTGAAATCCCCCCCGGGACTAACAATCTATTAATATCTTTCAGCATGTTTTCATAATATTTATTTCCGGATTCGGGTTTATAGATAAATGTTGAAATTGAAAAAATGAGGTCAAAGTAATTATTGGGAAGATCTTTGTTAAAATTTCCCATCTCATCATTTATTAGTTTGATATGTTCTTGAGTATTACTCTGTTCATCCTCTTCCTGTTTGTGTATCTTCCAGCATTCATATTCATTCTTAAAAAGCTCCAGTACTCTTGAAGTTCCTTTCCCAAGTTCAAGAATTCTTGATCCCTTCTTAAGATTTTGCTTTACATATGAATATATAAGTAAATCCTGATAAACTTTTAAATCATTATAATCCGGATCTACTTCACTTCCAAACAATTCTTTGTCAAACCCATTTTTTTTGAACAATTCAAAGTGAGTATTCTTCGAATAGGTGAAATCCGTAAAATTTTTATCTGAAATAAATATGTTGTCATTTCCAATTTCAAAACTTTCCGGTACAGAACTCCCGGGAACAATATTAGCTTTCTGACCGGAAGCAATAAATTTTTCTTCAGGTTTTTTAGCCGCAGCAAGAATTGTAACATAATTCGGAGGAGTACCTCTTAGCTTTCTTTCAGTCTGCCACATATAATTTTCCGCAACAAAGAGCGGGTTCTCAAATACAATTTTTGTAAGCATTTTTTCCTTAATATCTTCATCCTCCATTTCGAGCCATTGTTCCCAATATACATTCATAGTTTTTTTCGGTTTAAGCCACTCAAATTTTGCATTTTCAAATGCATCGAAAACAGGTTTTGTATTTTGATTTACATAAACGTCATAGCTGTGTGAGACTATGCCCCCGGGTTTTAATATTCTATAAGTTTCTTCAAAAACCGATTTCAGGTTTTCATGAGGTATATGCTCGATTACGGAAACCGAACACACAAAGTCAAAATAGTTATCCGGAAGTTCCGCTGTATTGTTACCAAGGAGACCCTTGACAAATTTCACATGCGGATTGATTTCCTTGAAAAAAATCATACCTTCTGCAGAAACCCTGCTGTCCTCAAGCTCATCATCAAGGCCCCACATTTCACATTTATCCTTGAAAGTCCTGAATATAAATGAGCCTGTTCCATGTCCAACTTCAAGCATAGTACTGGGCTTAAAGTTTTCAATTAAATTTATCATATGGGCATAACCTAACGGTTTAAGTGTAAAGGGATGATGGGATAATAATGGGTGTTTTCTTGCAATCTCCCACAGTTGAGCTGTAGTTCCTATTTCAAACATTGGGGTAAATTAATATTTAAACAAAAATGGTTTATAAAATCAGGACATTTTACATTTCCGTCGCTTCTCTTATTGTTAATGGTATATTTTTCTGACAAATAAAACAATTCAGGATCTCTTTCAACTATTCTAAGAAATGAATTTATTTACTTTTTTGATGTTTTGATAAGATTATTAACTTTCCGAAAAAATTAAAACAGAAGGGAAAATAAATTAAACTCCCGTTTGTTGCCCCGGTTTTCTCCATAAAAAGTTATATGATAATGGCTTTCCAAATTCCTCATAGGTTTTTCCTGTAGTAAATTGCCATGACCTGACATAATATTGTTCAGACATTATAAAAAGATCCGGATCTTCCTTTACAGTTAAGAGCGGGATAAAATCATTTATCATTTTTTCGTTTTTAAAAAAATAAGGCATAATTTCATTTGTCCAGACAATGGGTTCCAGCCAAACAACATCAATACAATGAACAGAATAGCCCCCCGGTTTCAATACCCTGTTAATATCTTTCAGGATGTTTTCATAAGCTTTGAAGTCATCCAGGGGAACATGCTCCAGGGTGGAAATAGAACATACGAGATCAAAATAATTATCTGGTAATTCAG
>JBBSDT010000482.1:0-2405 GCA_038240405.1 Ignavibacteria bacterium | reverse complement strand
GAATCAGGTGTAACAAGCCATATATAGTAACAATTAGTGTGATACTCATTCCGCACAAGCCACCAATCTCTACCATTTGCATGTTTGCAGGCCGTCATTCCTGCGGAACTCATGATATCCTGAAAGATAATTTTATTCTTTTCAATCACTTCACCCAGCCCACCATCCGCAGCCATATCAATCTTATTTAGCATGAGGGAATAAGGTCGGGTTAATCCGCTATGCCACAGAGCAGAATCAAAATCTACCTGAAATAATAAATATAGACTATCTGAATTTGGCTGAGGTAAGATCAAAGCTCCCTGGGTGTTTTGAAATCCAATAGTTGAATCATAATAGCTGTTCACAAACTCCAGCAGTTGCGGACTGAAATCATATCCATTTATCATGGTATCGCCATTGCGGTTCATCACTAAGCGCCCATTTGTATAAAATAATAAGTTTCCCTCTGTATCACAAATGTTGGCAGATGTAAAAAAATATGCTATACTTGAATGAAGCGAATCAGTCGTAAGAATAGAGTCAGTAAACTGCAAACTGATATTATCTAAATCTCCGAATGCCCACTGGTTCCCATAGCCCTGAGAAAAACAAAACAGCGGAATATTTATCAGCAGAAATAAAAATCGAATTCGCATTGTGATTTTATTTACCGCCTATTGAGTCCTTCGACGGCATGTGAGATGTTTTCTTCTTTATATCAATGCTATCTGTCTCCTTACAAGGAAGCTTAAAGAGAATTGAATTGGTGTCAATCGCCTGGAAGCAAACATTTTTTACAGACTTATTTCGCATCAATGCTTTCATTGAAGCTGTATCCTTTGGATCATAATAAAATAGCTGCGGACTTATAACAGTTTTTTGCGCATGTAGAACAAGCGGTGCAGAGAAAATCAGAAGAATAATTATTGCTTTCATTTTATTGTTTTATAAACTTCACACTTTTACTTGTACCATTACTTTCAAGTGTTATCATGTAAATACTTGCCGGTAAACCTCGTAAGTTAATAGTTTGAATGCTGCTCCATTGCGGTCTTGTAGTTCGGTAAACTTCCTTGCCTAAAGTATTCGTGACGGTTAATATGCCTTGTTTGTTTTGCGGCAGTTGATAACTGACCGCAAACCTGCCATCATTGGGGTTGGGGATGATGTGCAGGTTCTTTATTTCTCTGTCTGCAATTACAGTTGCCACTGTTGCCAGTGTATCACAGGGTGAGCCGGGCAATGCCCCAAGCTGGTAGTTGGGCATATCCGGCACACCACAGGCAGCTTGAGTGGGCAAAATAAAACTTTGAAGCGTGACATTACAGGCAAGTCCTTTTTGATCAGGATCATTAATAACAGACAGAGCCGGATTGCAAAACACACCCCCGTTATAAATTTTGCCATTCGGTGCTAATTCAGATTTTACTCCAAAATAAGCAAACGTACTATCAGAGTAATTCCATTTTGAAACTGTAATGGCTGAGTTCTGAATATCGGTGGAGTCCAGATCAAACTGCACAATATTCGTGGTATTGATTGCGTAAAGGAAACGGCTGTTAGGAGAAAACTGCACCCCGCAAAAAAAGAAAGCATCATAAGTTGCGGAGTCTGGTATATCGAGTAATACAGGTTCACTGAATTGACCGGTACAGCGATCAAATCGGAATAGGTTCATTGCAAGATGTTGAAGATCTTTTGCGTACTGATTTGCAAAATAATTACCATCCGGAGAAAATTTGAAATTACTGTTCACAGTTGGTTCGATTAAGATTTCTCCTATGCATTGCTTTGTGGGTCCAATAATGGAATCAGGCGTGATAAGCCATTCATAATAACAATTTGTCAGGTATTCATTTTTTATAAGCCACCAGTCCCTACCATTGGCATGACTGCAGGCAGTCATTCCTGCATCGCTCATGGTATCTTTAAAGAGGAGCTTATTTTTTTCAATTACTTCACCCAAGCCATTATCATCGTTCATATCAATAGTGTTCAATAACAACTCATCTGGTCTTGGTAACCCATTCTGCCACAAATCTGTATTGTACTCTATCTGAAATAAATAATAAAGATGATTGGACATGGGCTTGGGCAATATAATATTCCCCTGAATATTAGGAAATCCCTCATCCGGACCATAAGCATAATCAACCCAAGTTGTTAATTGAGGACTAAATCCAAATCCATTCATCATCGTATCCCCATTGTAATTCATTAAAAATCTGCCATTAGAGTAAAATAATAATTTTCCGACAGAGTCACAAATATTAGTACTTGTAGCAAAATATATCAGGTCTGAGTGAAGCGAATCAGAGACCGGAAGCGAATCATTGAAATCTAAATAAACATTTTGAAAAATACCCAATGCCCACTGATTACCATAACCTTGAGAAAAACAGAAAGCAGGCAAGCAAATGAAT
>JBBSDT010000481.1:0-2412 GCA_038240405.1 Ignavibacteria bacterium | reverse complement strand
ATCTAACCAACGAGTATCCTGTTTATTATGCCAAAGAAGGGGAGAGTGCAAGCCCTGCCGGCGGAAAAATAGGCTATGATCCTTATGAAACGGAAAGCGGTGGTTCCTGGGATGCTTTGCAGATGGGGTTCAACGGCACTTTTCTTTTTGCTAAGGTGGGATTGAATTTTTAATAGTTTTCTAAGTACGGAAAAAAAGCGTTTAAAATTTTTTAAGTTGGACTTTGCCCAAGCTCAAATCTGTTTTTCTGCATGATTGACCAGCCTCTTATAGCAAAACCCGGATAAGATAATGTGATTTTCCTCATAGAGTTTCTAAAAATAAATAACATGCATCTAAGATGTAAAAGAATGTAAAATGAGTTCCCCATTTATGATCAATATCTAACTTTATATTCCAATTAGTAGATTTCTTATATTATTTATGACTATATCCCTAATTCAAAAATCTCATTTCAAATGGAAGTCATTGATCTTAATTCGCCTGCAATATCAGAACCGTCTGTTAGTTATGCAGGATTTCTGCTGCGTTTTATTGCCTACTTGATTGATCGTCTTTTGATTGAAATCAGTTCTTTTGTAGGAATTATTTCTTTATTTTCAATATTCGGAGCTTTAAATTGGACAAGCATCGCGCCAACTAAAAATCTAAATACAGAATTAAGTATTACATCTTTCTTACCAGCCTTGTAACTTACTCTTCATTCTTTATTCTTGTGATCTTTATAAATTGGTTTTATTATGCTTTCATGGAATCTTCGGAAAAGCAAGCCACGCTCGGTAAGATGGCTGTAGGGATAAAAGTTATCGATATGCATGGAAAACGGATTAGTTTTCTGCATGCAACAGGAAGAAATTTCGCAAAAATTATATCCGTTGCTATTTGTATGATAGGATATCTCATGATCATTTTCACAGAAAAAAAACAAGGACTTCACGACATGATTGCAGGAACTTTGGTTGTAAGAAACAGAAAGGTTATTTCATTGGGCGAACAAAATTCCTGAAGGTTTCAATTAATGCGGGAACCGGCATTTTAAAAAAAGCATGACCATAGCTTCGCGTGAAGCAAAAAGGAAAAATACCTGCAATCAACATTCAACAAGGAATCACTTTCTTCCAGCTTCAACCTATGCTTAGTTTTTCCGCGAGGAAGGTGAGCAACGCTGCTGTTTTTTTTAACAGCTTTGTTCTTTGTTTCTTTGCAATCACCGAAACAAAATGTTTTGTTTGTATTTTCGCTTTGCAACATTTATCAAAGGGCAATTTACCAACCGGTAGTTGCCTTTTTCAATTTGTTATTCGTTGTGATCACTCAAAAGCGAATGGAATGATTTAAAGAAAAATTAAATCCGACTGATCAAATTTTTTAAGAATAAATATCACTTTGAAGATAGCTGTCTAAAATATTTTTGATGAGCTTCAGGATCGGCTCATATCATGCAGCCTGCAAAAAGTAAAGAAGTGTGGCAATCAGGCAATTTACGCTCTAAAGCCGGTGAAGATTTATTTCTCTCTTAAAATGAATGGAGCTTATTCAATACAACAACGCAAGCATAGAAATCAAGAATAGAATTGAATGTCAACCCAGGACCAACAACTCATCCTAAGAAACATCCAGCTTGAGAAAGCGCTCTCAGAAAAAACCGCTGAGCTGGATCAAAAGAATCATGAGCTGCTGGTTGAAGCTTCTCTCGAAAAGGTAAGGGTAGTAGCTTTGAGCATGAAGCTGCCTTCAGACATGCTCGACGTATGCAGCACCATCGGTGAACAGCTTGCACTGCTTGGGGTGAAAGAAATCAGAAACATTCAAACCGCCATTTTCAATGAAGAAAAAGGTACTTACTACAACTATGAATTCTATGCAAAACATCACCAGACCGTAATCACTGAAACCGATTACAAGAATCATCCGGTGCACCAGGAATTTGCCAGCCAGATGCTGAAAGGTGCCGGAGAAGTTTACATCCATTCTTTTCAAGGGAAAGAGGTGAAGGAGTGGATCGAATACCAAAAGACGACCAATGTGTTTATCGATTCCTTTCTTGATAAAGCTGAAGCACTTTGCTATTACTGGAATTCACTGGGAACGGTTGCATTAGGAATGTCAACATACGCGTTACTAAGTGAAAATGAAATTGCGCTGTTCAAACGTTTTAAAAATGTTTTTGAACTCACTTACCGCCGGTACCTGGATGTAGCCCAGAACCCGATTAAAAATCAAACAGCTTGCTATTAGTATTAAGCAGTGAATTCAAATTAATTAGCAGATGTGATTATTGCAGCATTGCATTCAGAATAGGTGAAAAACTTATTACCTTATCCTACGCTCGCAAAATGATGTTTAGTTTGTTCATGTGATATGGTTTTATAGGATTAAAATAATAATCGATATACTAAAAATTGCCCTGAT
>JBBSDT010000480.1:0-2414 GCA_038240405.1 Ignavibacteria bacterium | reverse complement strand
TTCCTATAATTTCAATAAGTTTTTTCTTTTTTAACAACTCATTTAAGTATGGAATCTTTGCCGGGACAATCTGATTAAATATGACTCTTCCTGTGGTAGTTTCAATCATCAGTCCATTTACTCTTACTTTAATCCTTGCATGCAGCCCGACTTTTTTATTGTCATAAGCAATAATAACTTCTTCCGGGGAAGAAAATAGCTTACCTTCTCCTCTGTCACCTTTTAATTCTTTTGTAAGATAATAGCATCCTAAAATCATTTCCTGATTTGGAATTGTTATAGGAGCGCCGTTTTGCGGTGATAAAATATTGTGGGAAGATAGCATCATTATTTGAGCTTCCAGCTGGGCTTCAAAAGACAAAGGAACGTGAACTGCCATCTGGTCGCCATCGAAATCTGCATTGAAAGCTATACAAACCAAAGGATGCAGCGTGATAGCTTTTCCTTCTATTAGGACCGGCTGAAACGCCTGAATACTGAGTCTGTGCAATGTAGGCGCCCTGTTCAATAATACGGGATGACCGTCAATGACGTTTTCGAGAATATCCCAGACTTCAGGAGTTCTTTTATCAATTAACTTCTTGGCACTCTTCACAGTCTTAACGTAATCCCTGTCAATTAACCTTCTTATTACAAACGGTTTGAATAATTCTAAAGCCATATCTTTAGGTAATCCGCATTGATGTAACTTTAATTCAGGTCCTACTACAATAACTGTCCTTCCTGAATAATCAACTCTTTTACCCAATAAATTTTGTCTGAATCTTCCTTGTTTTCCTTTTAAAATGTCCGATAAAGATTTCAATGCTCTGTTTTCTGCTTTAACGGCAGTTACTCTTCTGGAATTATCAAGTAGAGCATCAACAGCCTCCTGAAGCATTCTCTTTTCATTCCTTAAGATAACTTCCGGAGCTTTAATATCAATCAATCTTTTTAAACGGTTGTTTCTGATAATTACTCTTCTGTACAGGTCATTTAAATCACTCGTAGCAAATCTTCCCCCCTCTAATGGAACAAGCGGTCTTAACTCCGGCGGAATGACAGGTACCACATCAAGAACCATCCATTCAGGTTTATTCAATCTCCCGCCCGGTCTCATTCTGAATGCTTCGAGCACTCTTAATCTCTTTATATTATCTGCTTTCTTTAATGCGGAAAGGTCTCCTTTCAATTCACCTCTTAACCTTGAAATCTCTTCTTCTAATTTTATTGATTTTAATAATTCCTTAATTGCTTCCCCGCCCTGACCTGCCACAAATTTCTTAGGATCGTCATTATCGAGTGCTTGTTCTTCTTCAGTCATTGAATCCAGCACTTCGTTATATTCTTCTTCGGTGATTAACTGTTGTTTTTTAAAGTTCGATTTTCCGGGATTAATAACTACATACGTTTCATAATAAATTATTCTTTCCAATTCCTTGGAAGTTATTCCTAATATATAACCGATCTTGGTTGGCATAGAACGGAAGTACCAGATGTGTACTACAGGTACACTCAGTGTAATGTGCCCCATTCTTTCTCTTCTTACACTTTTCAGATTAATCTCCACACCGCACCTGTCGCAAACTATACCTTTATATCGAATTCCTTTATACTTTCCGCAGTGACATTCCCAGTCCCTAACCGGTCCGAATATTTTCTCACAAAACAATCCATCTTTATCCGGTTTGTATGTTCTGTAATTTATTGTTTCCGGCTTTAACACCTCACCGAAAGATCTCGAAATTATTGAATCTGTTGAAGCTAAATTAATAGTAATTTTCGAAAATCTTTTTCTTCTGTGCTCTGTTTTAAAGGCCATTTTAATATCTTTAATTTACTTATTAAAAATTTTTTTATACTTCCTGTATTCTGATTTCTTTTGTAACAATACTTCAGTTAGAGTATGCATTATCTAAAATATAATTTTTATTCTTCCAGATTTATGTCAAGACATAATCCCTGCAGTTCTTTTAACAAAACATTAAAGGATTCGGGAATACCTGCTTCGGGTAAATTCTCTCCCTTTATAATCGCTTCATAAACCTTGCTACTGCCTGTTACATCATCACTCTTATAAGTCAGCATCTCCTGGAGTATGTGAGCGGCTCCGTAACCCTGCAGCGCCCAGCATTCCATCTCTCCGAATCTTTGTCCGCCGAATTGTGCTTTACCTCCTAAAGGCTGCTGAGTAATTAATGAGTATGGTCCAATTGATCTTGCATGAATTTTATCATCTACAAGGTGCGATAATTTAAGAATATATATATAGCCCACCGTCACTTTTTGATCAAACTTCTCGCCGGTCTTGCCGTCATAAAGATCTGTTCTTGAATTATTACTCAATCCTGCTTTTTCGAGATATTCCATGATTTCAGCTACAGTTGCACCGTCGAATATGGGTGTAGCAAATTTTACTCCCAATTCAGTTGCAG
>JBBSDT010000479.1:0-2423 GCA_038240405.1 Ignavibacteria bacterium | reverse complement strand
TTACCATCTCAAATAATGGAATATATCTTGTAACTACTTCACCTGTATCTTTATCTACTTCAACATTTTTCCACGGCTTCCAAACACCAGCCACCATTATAAACGGGTATTTATTATTTTTTGGAAATATATGAAAAGGATATGGAGTAGTGGCCTTTAATTCCTTGCCCTTTTTACCAATTTTCGGCAAATGATGCCATTCATAAAACCCATCAATCAGTACAATGCATCTTCTTGTTAACGCTGATTCTTTATGAAGCTGTGATGTGAATAGATTTTCAGCTTTTGCGTTTAATCCCGGCATAGCAGGCCGATAGATTCCTTTTGAGTCAGTGTAACCACCCCAATATTTTTTAGCTTCATCCTGCGTTTTTAAATAGTGAGGGATAAATCCCCAAATCATTAATGGATAATGTAGCTTATTATCTTTTGAACTTTTTATGATGACTCTGTGCGGATTATGCAAGAAGCCATCAATATAAGCCGAAGGTGTAAATTCCATTTCCGGTTGCTTATCAATTATTAATTCAGGGAAATAATCTGTAACACTTTCCAGGCTTAATTCGAATGAAATATGGTAACACATATTAGTATTTTTCTATTACTTTCAAAGATACTTTAATTGTTTGACCTGCGTACTTCATTACCACCTGCAATTCGCCAAAAATTGTTTCCAGTTCCGGCCTTAAAGTATGACTACCGCTAATGCGCCATTTCGGTTTATTATCTATGTATTTTTTGATTTTAAATTTTAAATTATTGAGCGCTATTTCAACAGCAGCAGGGTTAGTAACCAATACAGAATACAAAACATATTCAGAATTAATATTTAGCATACTTTCTAATTTCTCCCGTCCGACTCCATCTTCAAGGTCAATGATCTGTGCTACTTCCTGCTGCTGTACCTGCCTGAGATGTTCTATTGCTTTTTTATCATCATCATAATGAGAGACGAGTATATACTTTTTGTCTTTCTTAAAGAGATGGTCTTCCAGCGTAAAATTTTGTAATACCAAATACCTTTTGCCTTTTGCCCTGAAAGCCGGTATGAATTTAGTGTTCATTTGTGTAAACGGATTTATCATATTCTATAATTTTACTTTTACAATATCTTTAATATCGGTTGTATATTTTTTACTTAAATGCTCTGCCCTTAATTTGTATCTTTTTTCAAAGCGCTGCACGGCCATGCGTACAGTACCTTCACCCATGCTAAGATTCACTTTATCCATAATACCATTTATCACTTTGCTTTTGGTGCGGTCATGGTTATCGAACATATTTACCTGGATAGTAGTTTGCGGAATAACATCCAATACCATTACACCGCATTTCAAATAAAAATATTCATCGTGCAGGAAAATCATTTCGAGCCCTTTTAAAGCATATGCAATTATTTCGTTGCTTAAATTAGTAGCTGTTTCACATTGAAAAGTAAGTGAATGCGCATATTGTTTCAACTCACTTCTATGCGGATTGGTTTGTATAAAAATATTCACTTTTTTACATACTGAATTTTGCTTTCTTAATTTGGCTGCACAGGTAGCTGCATGATTACTTACGGCTTCTTTTACAAGGGAGTAATCGTTTGTCATTTTACCAAAAGAACGGCTCGTGCAAATATTCTTTTTTGCTTTGGGCTCAAACTCCCACTCTATGGATGGTATGCCTTTTAATTCATTCCATAATCGAAGTCCTACCACACTCATGTTTGTACGCATCCAATCGGGAGGAATGGTGGTTACATCTTTAGCGGTATGGTAGCCATTATCTTTTAGCAGCTTACTATAGTTTGCTCCTATGCCGAAAATATCCGCAACTTCTGTGTATTCAAGCATTTCATTTAAGTGTTGCTCAGAGCCTGCGCAATACACACCAATTTCTTTATATTTTTTCTTAGCATACCTGTTTGCCATTTTTGCCAGTGTTTTAGTAGAAGCAATTCCCACACTTACCGGAATGCCGATATTTTTTATAATAGTTGATCTTATTTTTATACCCAACTCGTATAAATTGGAATAGGTTAATTCATTAAAATCAAGGAAAGCTTCATCAATAGAATACAATTCCATTTTCGGAGCAAAGCTGGCTAAAGTTTTCATAACCCTGTCACTTAAATCGCCATACAAAGTATAGTTGCTGCTGAATATTTTTACTTTGTGTTTTTTAAAAACATCTTCCACCATGTAAGCGGGTGTACCCATTACAATACCTAAGGCTTTTGCTTCTTCACTTCTTGCAATTACACATCCATCGTTATTACTAAGCACTACAACAGGTGTATGCTGTAAACGTGGCTGAAAAAGCCTTTCGCAGCTTGCATAAAAATTATTACAATCAACTAAAGCATACATTTTTTTACATTGTTTGTATCAATAAGTATGGTAGTTACTACGCCAAAAACCTGCATATTCATTTCTTCT
>JBBSDT010000478.1:0-2435 GCA_038240405.1 Ignavibacteria bacterium | reverse complement strand
TAAATTTCCCTTATCGTTTATTATCAATTTATACTTTCCGTCGACTAATAAATTAAAGGAAGTGCCCAGATTTGTTAGTTCTATTCCTCCTCCGGCAAGTATGCTTAACTTGCTAAAATTGTTGTCTCCTGATTTATAAAAATTAATTCCAAGACCTGCATCTAAGTAAGGTATGAGGGGTCTTTTTGACAGGTAAAATCTGGCTAATGCTGCAAGTTCAAAATTAGTTTGTTTTTTTACATTCCAGTAATTAGCCTGCGGAACAAAGGAAATATCCCTGGCTTTAAGCTCTGCAAAAGCGCTAATGGCAAACCCGACTTCCCCTTCAACAGACGCTACTCCCAAATTAAATCCGACGCTGGCGCCGGTTGAAGTCAAAGCCGGAAATTTCGGTAAATCTTTTTTTTCCTGAACGGTAAGTAAAGTATTTTCTGTTGGTTTATGAAGAATTTGAGAAAAGGTAATATTGGAAGTTAAAATTAAAAACAGGATCAATATAAAATTTTTCTTCACTAGGGTTAGTTTAATTTAAAAAAATATTCTTACCACTTCAGAGAAACAGCTAATTAAGATTTGAAATTTCTAGTTTTTTTATTTCATCTCTTAACTGAGCAGCTCTTTCATAATCTTCTTTTGTTATGGCTTCATCCAAATCATTCCTTAACTGCAGCAGTTTCTTTTCTTTATTTGAAAGATTTTTAGTTTCCACCGGTTTCGATTTTATTTGTTCAGGGTTTAAATCGGAAGTTGATTCTTCAAATTCCCCTTCCTGCTTTGGCAAAACCTGCTCATCATAATCTGGTACAAAACCAACTTCATCCATGATATCGGAATTAACATAAATAGGTGAAGAGAATTTTAAAGCAATAGCAATAGCGTCAGATGGTCGCGCATCCATTTCTTCCAGACTTGAAGAATCGAACTTTATCTTTGCATAAAATGTCGAATCCTTAAGCTCGTTAATCACAATATGGTTAACTGAATAACCAAAAGTTTCTATAACTTCTTTTAAAAGGTCATGGGTAAGAGGTCTGGGAGGCTTTATTCCTTCCAGCTCAAGCGCTATAGATTGTGCTTCGTATTGTCCGATTATTATTGGAAGCCTTCTGTTTCCTGAAACTTCTTTAAGTATGATTGCATAGCCTCCTCCGCTTATAGAAGGAGTAAGTGAAAGTCCGAATATATCTACCTGAATATTATCCTGAGAATTTTCCATTTTAGAGTTAAATCCTTTATAGTAATACTTTCAAGCTAATTTAAAAGTTTCATATTTACAATATAATTTAGTAACTCAAAAACGCGTTATTATTTTGAAAGAACTTTATTAAATTCTTCAGTAAGAGCCGGAATGATTTCAAAAACATCACCGACAATTCCATAGTTTGCAATTTGAAAGATCGGAGCATCTTTGTCTTTGTTAATTGCAACAATACATTTCGAGGTCGACATGCCCGCAAGATGCTGTATTGCTCCGCTGATTCCGCATGCTATATATAAGCTCGGAGCGACAGTTTTTCCTGTTTGTCCAACCTGCTCGGAATGCGGTCTCCATCCGGCATCTACAACTGCTCTGGATGCACCGGTAGCCCCTCCGATTGATTCCGCTAATTTTTCAATCAAATGAAAATTTTCGGGACCTCGCAATCCTCTTCCACCCGAAACTATCCTATCTGCTTCTGCAACGTCAAGTTTTTCATTGCTTACCACAACGTCTTTAATCACCGATGAAAAATCCTTTTCAGATAAGTTTAAAGTACTCACATCTACATTTTCCGTTTCTGCTTTTCCATTTTCAGCTTTATGAGGCTTAAAAACATTTGGTCTTAACGATATAATAATCTTATCCGAATTTGCTTTTATATTTATGATGCTTTTGCCGGCATATACCGGTCTTGCAGCAGTAATTGTTCCTGAGGTCGTTTTAATATCAATACAATCATTGAATACTGCAAAATCAGTTTTAACTGCAATTCTTCCTATCAGATCCTTTCCTAAAGAAGTAGCTGAGAGTATAATAATATTTGCATTTTGAGCTTTAGCAATTTCGCTGATTACCTTTGCAAAGGCAGAAGGGGAGTACTTGAAATCGGAATCCGGACCCATTTTATTTAGTTCTTTTAGATCAACAGCCAATACTTTTTGAGCCCCGTAACCCGCAAGTGATTGATCCTGCGGATTAATATTATCTCCAATGGTTACAACAATCATCTCCGAACCCGTATCTTTTGCCATCTTATATGCTTCTGTTATAGCTTCGTATGCAGAATTCTTATATTTTCCATCTTTTAATTCGATAAATGCCAGGATTTTAGACATACTCTCTTTTAAATGATTTTTATGTGATTAATAATGTTGGATTGTACTTAAATGGCTTTTGCTTCTTCCCTTAATAGTCTGACTAATTCCACTACGTCGTCTTTTCCATTGGTGAAAAT
>JBBSDT010000477.1:0-2440 GCA_038240405.1 Ignavibacteria bacterium | reverse complement strand
TATAAATTATGGCTTTAGAGAAACAAAGATTATTGATAACAATATTGGCTACATTAAAATTAGCCGGGTAATTATTAATGAACAAAGTCTTCCCATTCTCACTTCAGCTATTCAGTTTGTAGCAAATACAGATGCATTAATTATTGATTTACAAAACAATGGTGGTGGCGGAAGTGAAATAGGAACGATGCTTGAAAGTATATTCCTTCCAAAAAATAGTAATTTGTTAGAATTTAGAACCCGGGACGGAAAATCAGCAGTTGGCAAAACTTTAGATTGGATACCTGTAAAGAAATATACAAAGCCACTGTATATTTTAATAAACAAGAAAACTGGCTCTGCTGCAGAATACTTTGCTTTTCTTATGCAATATTTAAAAAGAGCAATTATTGTTGGGCAAACTTCAGCGGGCGCAGCGAATATGACTTCCTGGTATCCGATAAGCGATGAAATATATTTATCCGTTTCTGTTGCCTCGCCAACAATCCCGGGTACGGAAATTTCGTGGGAGCAAAAAGGAGTACAACCAGATTTTGTAACAAAAATCGGCGATGAAATTAATTTTATTATTACACAAACCGTTAACCGGAAATAGCCTAACTGAGACGGGTGAAGTGAAAGGGCTTTATAAAGTTGTACTTTCTTTTTTTCAAAGAAACAAATAAAGACGTTATATCATTCCTAAGAGTTTTTATGGTCTAACTTTTTTTAGAGTTTTTCTTTGCTTTCGATAAAACAGTTTTCCCTGTAATTTCATTGTAATTCTCCGTAAACTCTTTACCCTTATGCAGCTTCCATAAGCCAGAAAATTTAATTTCCAATGGTGTTAGTAAGTGAATACAAAGCTGTAAATCATCTTCCTGCATTTCATTAAAAAAAAGTTCATTAACATGTTGCATTGTATTGTAACAGGACAGTAAAGTATCAGTCCCCTTTTTTGTAAGTTTTAACCGCTTTGATCGTTTATCATTTTTGTCATCCTGCTCTGTTAAGTAGCCAGATTTTTTGAGCCTGTCAATAATTAGAAGCCCTGATGACAGCTCATTGAAATTTTGATAAATAACTTCTGTCTTCATAGGCTCATTCATCTTAGACACTGAATTTAAAAATGTAAATTCATCAAAAGTGTTTATACCAATTTTCTTTAGGGCAGATACTGCATAGCCAAGATGCAATTTGTATATCCTGCCTATCAACTTCGCCATGGTACTTTGCATATCTGGTGGCACAATCCCATCAAGGAAACCTTCTGTAGATTTTTGTTTTGCAGTTGTAATGTAATAGCGGCAAAAGTCAGCAATCCCACCTTTTGGATGAGTATGCTCATAATTGGCCCATATACTCACTAATTCGGCAGTTTTATTCATAATTATATCATTTATGATGTAAAAATATAAAAATTACATCATAATATCTTTTTTTAATCATAAATGCTTTACTTTTATAGAATAAACATCATAAATGATTATTAAACTAAAAACTTAAATTATGAAAATTAGCCTTGATGGATTTTCCATCCATGTACATGACGTTGAAAAATCGTTAGAGTATTATAGTAAACTTAATGGAGCTGTGGTTTTGCTGCATGAGCCTGGTCATATTGCTCAAATTAGAATTGGAAAGGGAAGAATAAACCTCGTAAAACTGGATAGACAACCCCCATTTCACTTGGAATTTGAAATAGATAATATTGACGAGGTATATGATGAACTTAAACAACAGGGTTTTTTAACAGAAGGAAAACCAGAAACAAAACCCTGGGGTGAAACAACTTTTTATTTAATTGACCCCGAAGGAAACTTACTTGAATTTTCAAAAAGCGAAACTGATAATAACCAAAACAAATAGACAATGGAATCAAAAGAACTTATAAAACACCTGATAGTAACGGGGGGCAGTGGATTTATTGGAAAACAGGTTTGCAAGCTTGCAAGTGGGAAAGGCATTCCAGTTGTAAGCATCTCCCGTTCCGGCAAACCGACTGGTATAAATGACGAAGACTATAAAACGGTAACCTGGGTGCCAGCAGATGTTTTTGACCCAAAAACATGGAAACAATATTTACTAAATTGCAATGCTATCGTTCACTGCGTAGGTATTATTGAGGAAAAACCTGAGCAAGGAATTACTTATCAAAAGATGATTTATGTTTCTACAAAAACGGTTGGCATTGCAGCTACAGCAGCAGGCATACCTAAGTTTGTTTACATCTCAGCGGGTGCAGGAGCACCTGAAACTCCCGCAACATACATGGAGAATAAACTAGCAGCAGAAACTTTTCTTCTTTCACTGGATTTAAACCTCACCATTTTAAAACCAGGGATGATATACGGGGAAGAGAAGCCAGAAACAATTCATGAAAATGACATGATAAAAAATTTGTTACAAGACCCTATTATTGGCCCACAGATACGACCAAACAGGCCATTGCCGGTTTTGT
>JBBSDT010000476.1:0-2447 GCA_038240405.1 Ignavibacteria bacterium | reverse complement strand
TTAACTGCTTCTGCATATTTTCCGGTCTGATAATAAGCAAGACCTCTTGCTGAATAAGCTGCAGCCTTATTTGGAGAATTCGTTATAAATGTGCTTAAATCTTTTATCGCATTATTGTAATTACCCATTGACACCAGGACATCTCCTCTGTAATAGTACGCCTCGACAAGCGCAGGATTGACCGATAATGCGTAATTAAGATCTGATACAGCCATTGAATAATCATTCTCCAGCTTGTAAACCAGTCCCCTGTTCATATATGCCTCACCGTAATTGGGGTCAAGGTTTATTGCAGATGTAAAATCATTTATGGCGCCGGAAAAAATATTTAATGCTGTATTTATCAATCCCCGAAGGTTATATGCCTCTTTGTAATTTGAATTAACATCGATTGCAACGGAAGCATCTCTCAGTGCATTATGAAAATCCTGCAGGAAGAAATATGCAACGGCTCTGTTAAAACGACCTACAGAATTTTGAGGGTCGGATTTTAAATATTGAGTAAAATAGTTCACAGCGTCAGAGTATGCCTTATCTTCCACCGCAGCCACCCCTTCCTGCAAATACTGCGAAGGTTCCTGCTGAGAGTACAGCTTGAATGCCGGAAATATCAGGATTGAAATAAATAATATTAAGAGAAATTTCATACAAGAGTTTTTAAAATTTACGAGGGCTGAGATAAAATTAAAACAAATCTCACAAGTGCAATTTCACTTTTGGAATGTATATTTAAAAGCCAAAACTTTTTGAACCATGATTAAAGGATTAAGGATTACAGGATTGGTAAGGAAGTGTAGCGTGTTGGAATTCATCAATTAACAAACACTGAACACTGAAATTAATAATTATAATTGCCTTTTTGTCATCCCCGCAATCTTTAGGCGGGGATCTAATCAACCTGAATTCAGCATAGAAAGATTTTTTTTATGAAATCCTAATTGAAATTCATCTAAATAATATAAATAAGCAAAGAATAAAATTCGGATAATTAGTAATATTTCAAAATTCCACTACTAAATTAACCTTTAAATTTCCAGATTAAAAATTTAATTTTATTACCAAGACATCGTCCCGTTAGGCTAATGGATAAACCAGCAGACTACGAATCTGCTTTTGGAAGTTCGAATCTTCCACGGGGCACAAAGGAATAAATAATATAAGAATAATATTTAAATGCCTTCCACAAATTTTTTGGAGTCAGTCCCTGATCGAACCTCACACGGTAATAAAAATCCCTCATATAAAAAAAATTTCCACTGGGAAAATTGTGTGAAGAATCAAAATGTTGATACGAAAAGATATTATAAACCCGGGACTCTTGAAGAACTCGTTAAAATAGTTAAGACTGCTGTGAGCATGAAGCAGAGAGTCAGAGCTGTTGCCTCAGGACACTCATTTACGGAAATTCTCCAGACGAACGATTTTATGGTGGATACGCACAGTATGGATAAACCTATTGAGCTTGATAGAGATTTATTAAGAGAAGGAGATGATACAAAATTTCTTGTTCATGTGGAAAATGGAATCAGGTTAAGAAAACTTAACAAGCATCTTGACAGTAAAAAGCTTGCTCTTTATAACATGGGTGCCTATGATATGCAAACAATTTTGGGTGTCATATCAACATCAACTCACGGTACAGGGGTAAAGCTGGGACCTGTTGCAAACTCTGTTGTTTCAATTATTTTAGCCGGTGAAGGCGGTCAGGTTTACAGGATAGAATCCAAAGAGGGAATTACCGATCCGGATAAATATGAAATGAAATACCCGGGAAATATATTGATTCAAGATGATGATTTTTTTAATTCGGTTTTGGTAAGCATGGGATGCATGGGAATTATTTATTCAGTTATTTTAAAGGTGAGAGAACGTTTTTACTTAAAGGAGGACAGGGATGGGGATATTTCGGACACTCATTGGACCGAGGTAAAAAAGAGATTGATAGACGGAAGTTTGATAGCCGGGAATAAGCATCTTGAAGTCTGGATTAATCCATATGAGATAAAAGGATATCACCGGTGTTTGGTAACTAAAAGAAATGAGATAACTGATTTTGAATTCAGGGTAAAAAATGTTTTCCGGCGGGCAAGGAACTGGCTGCAGGAATTTATTGCCGGAAGCTGGATTGGTGATATTGTCACAAGAGGATTGTTTTATTTGTTCCCAAAGCACTCACCCTTTTTTATTGACATAAGCATGAAAGTGGTTATACAAAAAAGCCCGTATGCAAATAAAAGTTTCAAAGTTATGAACCTCGGAGCAGCAAACAATATTAAAGGATTTGCAAGCGATTATGGATTGTCATTAGAAGAAAAGGACGGCATTAAACATTTTATTCTTGGGGTGGATAAAATACTGGCAAATGCTGATGAGATGAAGAATAAAAAAGGCATATATCATTCTGCGCCGTTTTCTCTCCGCTTTGTAAATAAGAGCAATGCTTTTTT
>JBBSDT010000475.1:0-2449 GCA_038240405.1 Ignavibacteria bacterium | reverse complement strand
TATTATTAACAAAATCCACCTGATTAATATAATCATCAGTACCTCCGGCTTGAACTCTTTGCCATGTAGCTCCACCGTTTGAAGTAATTGCAACAGTTCCCTGAGAACCGCATGCCATACCGTTGTTCGCATCAACGAAATCGATAGAAAATAAAATATTCCTGAATCCGGAGGAATAGTCAGACCAGTTTATACCGGAGTTAGTGGATTTTATGATGGTTCCTTTATTACCTACGCTTATTACATTATTTACTCCGAAAGCTTTAAGTGAATATTGAAATTCCGAAGTTGTAGACGAATATCCTGTCCAGCTCAGTCCTCCGTTTGTAGTGCGGTATATGTTTCCATAGTCACTTGAAGCAAAACCTGTATTTTCATCACCAAATGAAATTGAATAAAACCATCTGCCAGTGGAAGTAATGGTAACTGCCCAGGAAAGTCCGGCATTCGTAGTTCTTAATATTGTTCCGTATGCCCCTGCAATAAATCCAGTGTTGGAATCTTTGAACATCACATCGAAGAAATAATTAGGATTATTCGGATTTATAATTTGAAAAGTTTCTCCGAAATCAGAAGATCTTACAACTGTTCCGTTGAGTCCGGCGCTAATAACAATTGAGTCACGAACGGCGAGTGAGGTCAATGACCTGGATACATTAGTTTGTCGTCTTCCCCAGCTTATACCAGCGTTTGTAGTCTTTAAAATCAAACCGGTATCCCCCGCAATGAATCCGGTATTGTTATTTAGAAATTTTATTGCAAATAAATTGCCTGTTGTATTTAACAATATTTTATCCCAGGTAGAGCCTCCGTTAGTTGTTTTAATAAGTATCCCAAAAAGCCCGCAGGCTAATCCGTTATTATCATCAAAGAAAAAAACAGACCTGATACTTTGTTTTGTCCTTGTTGTATTTATTACCCAGCTTACGCCTCCGTCTGTTGTTTTAATTATTGTCCCTCCGTCTCCGCATGCCCAGCCTGTATTTGAATTCAGATAGAATGAGCCGAACAGAATATTTCCCTGAGGAATAGGATTCTGCCATTGCCATTGGGCAAAAACAGAATTAATGGTTATCAAATATAAAACTGCTGTTAGTAAAGTCTTCATTAAATGTTTGTATTTAGATTAGTTTCTAATTTTACTCTGGTAAACAAAAGGAGATGGCGATTCATTTCATTAAAGAGATTAAATAATTATTTTGAATATATAATTCATATCTTGAAGAAAAAAAAGTCTCCTAAAAATTCAATTGGTGTTTTTGATTCCGGTATTGGCGGATTAACTGTTGCAAAATCTTTATTTGAAATTCTTCCAAATGAAAATATAATTTATCTTGGTGATACAGCCCGTCTTCCTTATGGAACAAAATCAAAGGAGGCAGTAACACGGTATTCAGTTGAAATTACAAAATTTCTTTTGAATAAAAATGTTAAAATGATTGTAGTTGCATGTAATACTGCTTCTTCAGTGGCGCTGCCATATTTAAGACAAATTTCGGATGTACCTGTAATTGGCGTTATAAAACCGGGATGCAAAGCAGCAATTTCAGTCACAAATAAATTCCGAATCGGAGTTATTGGCACTCTTGGTACAATACAAAGCTATTCTTATAAAACCCAGATTCATAAATTCGACCGCAACATTCATGTATTTTCAAAGGCATGCAGTTTGTTTGTTCAGCTTGCGGAAGATGGCTGGACTGAGAATAAAATTGCGGAAATCGTCGCAAAAGAATATTTATCGGAATTCAAAGCTCTTAAAATTGATACATTAATTCTTGGATGCACTCATTATCCGATCTTAAAGAAAACAATTTCAAAAATCCTTGGTAAGAAAATCAAGCTTATTGATTCGGGCGAAGAAACTGCAAAGGAAGTAAAAAGAATTCTTGAACAGGAAAATCTTATTAACTCTCAAACTAAAAGCGGACAGCATAAGTTTTTTGTTACTGATTTTCAAAAAAAATTTAAGGAAATAAGCGAAAGATTTCTCGGACAACCGATTCACGATGTAAAGAAGATAAAGTTGTAAAGTTTTATCTGAATTAATATATCTGAAAGCAAGCAGCGTATAAATAGTTAATAAATTTTATTTTAAATGAAGAGCGAAGAAATTTTAGAAATCTTTAAGAAAACAGGGGCGATGCTTGAAGGGCATTTTATTCTTACTTCCGGATATCATAGTCCGCATTATTTCCAGTGTGCAAAGGTATTACAATATCCTGAATACAATACTATGTTCGCAAAGGAAATAGCGGGAAGATTTAAGGATAAAAAAATTGATGTGGTTATCACTCCTGCAATTGGCGGGATTGTCTTTGGAACAGAAGTAGGAAGGCAATTGAATGCAAGAACCATATTCAGCGAAAGGGAAAACGGTATTATGGTTCTGAGAAGGGGATTTGAAATCAAAAACGGAGAAAATATTTTAATCTGTGAAGATGTAGTT
>JBBSDT010000474.1:0-2451 GCA_038240405.1 Ignavibacteria bacterium | reverse complement strand
TACCTGAAACAATTACAGGAGGGGAATTACCTGAAACACCTGTATTTACCGTATAAGTACTTAACGTTCCCTGTGATATTGTTAAGTGGATATTATTTAAAGCAATTGGATGTCCATCCTGATCCAGTGTTCGAATGTAAAAAGCATCTGGATCTGCATCGGGAATAATTTGTATTGTTTTCACAGCAGTAGTTGACCCGCCGTTTGCGTCTGCATCGGCAACTATTTCTAAAGCCCTTGTCTTTATTTCGGCAAAATGATCACCGGATAAAGAGTTTAAGTCTAAATCATGCCTGATTTTCCAGAGCGCTACCTGGATTGCGGCTGCTTCAAGATTGTTATCAGCCAGCTTTCCCGCATAAGATGTTTTATAAGGATAATAATTATTTAAGACATAGATCCCTTTAGGACTTACTAATGCGGAATCACGGATTGTATCGCCTGGAGCTATTGTTCTGCAAAGATCAAAGCAATAGAACAAAGTTGGGGTACCATCAACCGTGCAGTTTAACGTTCCTGCAAAAACACTTTCCGGAGCTCCGTTACATGGACTTGTGAATGTTAAATTGGCGCCCTCACCGGTGCTGATAAAGGTTGCCTCGCTGACTGCGTATTGAGACTGGGATGTACTTAATGCACATAAGATAAAAAGTACGACGAGTAAAGTAATTCTCGTTTTCATTGTGTTTCTCCTTTCGTTTTTTTTGGGTTTTTAAAATATCAATTCTCTTTCTAAGAAATTTTATTTTTGGGGATAAAATTTAAGAATTGAATTTTTTTTTATTGTAAAATTGGGTTTTCGATTGATTGATTAATTACTTGTTTGTTATTGGATTACAAGATGCGCTTTTTAAGGATCAACTTCAAGTTATATATTATTTTTTTTTAAATAAATTAAAATACCTATAGAAATATAAATTTTATTCTAACAAAATCCTAACACAAAGATTAAGGGGCAGCAAAAATTACAATTCCAATTTTGATTAATTTCTCCTCATTGCAGATATGGCAGAGATAAATGTTATATAGGAAATATCTAAAGAGAGAAGGCTTTGATCTACAAATAATATACTAAAAAAAAATGTCTCAGACAAACCATGATCTGTCTGAGACAAAGGTACGCATTGCCTCATAATTAACCTAACCCAAGAGAGAGGAAAAAACAGGTCGTTGCCTCCGATTTCTCCATTGTGCATTTAAGCTTCCGCTGAAACTGCCGTTGTCTGTTGCAAGACGCACCGTACAAAGCTTTGTGCCATTCCCTGTTGAACTTATTGTGTCGTTCCGATTCATATCAAGAGACCATATCAAAAACTGACTATTCCCAGCGGTTCTTATTCGAGTAGAATCAATAAAACTACCAGGCTCTAAGATCGCAATTAAATGTCCATTGAAATAATTGCTATCAACATTAAAGATTAATTGATCTGCGCCAATGTGAACTGGAGTACCCGACGAAAGAGACCTCATGTAAATATCGAATCTCATAACATTGTAATCAACAATGCGAAAATTGCTAGCTCTTAATTCATACTGCGGAAGCGTAGTATCTTTTTGAATAACTGTAGGAATATTAAGACTGCTTGAATCCTTAATATAAGGCACGTAACTACCACGAATTCCGTTAGACCAATAATACCAAATATCATGCTCCTTTACTCTTCCATTCCCGTCTAAATCCGAAAGTGTATAACCTGTTACTTTTGCCGTCGTATCGTTTACCAACTTTAGCCAATCGGATATATCACAATAATCATCCGGTCCTGACGACGACGAAGAAGAAAGATCGCAACTCCACATTGCAAACTTCCCATTGTTCAGTCCTGCCATTGGTTCTTTTCCGTAAGCTTTTGAAATAGAAATTGTAAAATCATAAGCAGTTGTATAGTTCGCGATCCAAATCGGATCAGCTGACATAATAGATAAGTGATTTCTATGGTGAACTATTATCCGGTAATATCCCCAGGGTAAAGTTGGAAATCTCATATTACGGCAATGAGTATCGAGTATTCTGCCTTTCGTGGTAATTATCCCCATTTGAGAAAATCTCTCTCCTGTGGATTCGTTTCGCAACTCTAGTTGAATCCAGTCCGTAATGCCCTGGTCAAATCTCGCCGGGACAAAAAGTGTGTCGGCGTGATTTATCAACATCCATTTAGTTTGCTGATCATGCTTCATTCCGTAACATTGCAAGCCTCCAGCGTCCTTCGGAAGCAGCCCTTTTGTTGTAAGTGAATCTACCATTTTCCCTGTAAATGGATCAAAATAACCTTGTAACAACACTGTTACATCCAGTGTGGTTGTGCTTGGAGCCGGATCGTTATTTATTTGTGCCTGAATCTGAAACGATAAAACTACAATAAACAGAAATGTTAATAGTCTTTTCATTTTTTGTTTTAATTTTATTTAACTGATGTCTATTTATTTTTAAAATATCGTTAAAGAGCTTCC
>JBBSDT010000473.1:0-2452 GCA_038240405.1 Ignavibacteria bacterium | reverse complement strand
GAAATAAGGTATCAAATCAACATTAATAACATTGAATATTGTGTTGATAACATTGATACAAAATCAAAGAACAAAATTAAAAATGAATTAAAATCTTTATTAAACAAAGCTGCCTGATTTCAGGCGGTCAACTTGAGTAACTAACAAAAATTAAAAACATCTTAATGATCAAAGAACAAAAAGATTTTCATAAATCAAGACGGAAAGAATTTTCACAATTAATAGGAAAAGACTCTATTGCCGTGATCTTCGGAAATACTCATTACAGCAAGTCTTATGACGACGCTTATAAATTTAAACAATATAAGAATTTTTTTTACCTTACAGGTTTTATTGAACCCAATGCTTCTCTAATAATTGCTCCTTCGGGTGTAACTGACAGCTCTTCTGACAGCAAAAAATCTTTAGAAGAAATTTTATTTGTACAAAAAAGAGATTCGACTCTCGAAACATGGAATGGCAAAAGACTCGGAAATGATAATGTTAAGAAAGAGCTTGGAATTGAAAATGGGAAAGAAAATACCGAACTAAAAAAATTTTTGACCAGGAAAATTCTGACCGGTCTCCGGAGACTTTATGTTAATTTTGCCGAAATGATTAAAGTTTCCGGTGAAATGAAGGAAATTGTCACTGAATTCATTGACAGATTAAACATTATCGCTTCGGGAGTAGAAATCATTGATGCATCATATATTCTTGGGAAAATGAGAAGTGTTAAAGGTGCATATGAGGTCAATCTCATAAAAAAGGCATGTGAAATTTCAATTAAGTCCTATATTGAAACAATGAAAATGATAAAGCCCGGGTTGATGGAGTATCAGGTTCAGGCAAATCTGGAGTATCATTACAAATTCAACGGGAGCATACAGAATGCATACGAACCAATAGTGGCAGGCGGTGAAAACGCATGCATCCTTCATTATGAAAATAATGACCAGGTTTTGAAAAGCGAAGAATTGCTTTTAATTGATTCGGGTGCAGAGTATGATTATTACAATTCTGATATAACAAGAACCTTCCCTGTAAGTGGAAAATTTTCCTTGGAACAGAAAACAATTTATGAAATCGTACTTAAAGCAAATAAAGAATGCATTAATAAAATAAAACCGGGGACAAGATATTCCTCATTAAGGGATACAAGCGACAAAATATTAGCCGACGGACTGAATAAGGCAGGGCTTCTGAAGAATAAGAAAGAGATTAAGAAATTTTCACTTCACGGAGTCGGACATCATATTGGCCTGGATACACATGATGCCGTTACTTCCAGCAAAACTTTTTCAGAAGATAACGATGTTCTGAAAACAGGAAACGTTCTGACGATAGAACCCGGATTGTATTTTCCTGCCGGCTCTAAAGATATTCCGCAAAAATTTTGGGGCATAGGAATAAGGATAGAGGATGACATTCTTGTAACTAAGGAGGGATCTGAAAATTTAACAAGTGCTCTTGTAAAAGATGTGAAGGGCATAGAAGAGTTAATGAAATCTTAAAATTTTTGATGTATACAAATCCGACTAAAACTATTTAAATTTTAAATTTACTATCATAAGGAAATTATTTATTTTATTCTCCGAAAAAATATCAGATGTCATTAGACCTGAGCATATTAAATCCCGAACAGAGAAAAGCTGTTGAAGAAATATACGGTCCCAGTATTATAATAGCAGGTGCAGGAAGCGGAAAGACACGTGTACTTACCTATAAAATTGCATATCTGCTCGAGTCAGAAGTAAGTCCTTTCGAAATTCTTGCACTGACCTTTACAAACAAGGCTGCAAGTGAAATGAAAGAAAGAATTCATAAACTGGTAGGATCCGGATTTGAAAGGATTTGGATGGGAACATTTCATTCTATTTTTGCTAGAATGCTGAGAATTGAAGCTGAGTACCTGGGGTTTACACGAAATTTCAGTATCTATGACAGCGACGATTCCGTAAGTCTCGTCAAACAGCTTATGATCAGCAATTCAATGCCGATTGACAATCCTTCACCGAGAGGAATTCATAATGCTATCAGCAATCTTAAGAATAAATTAATTTTGCCTCTGGAATTTTCAGCAATTGCACAAACTTTTTTTGAAAAGAAAGTTGATACAATTTACAAAGACTATCAAAAAGCTTTGTTCAAAAACAATGCGATGGATTTTGATGACCTTTTGATGAAGCCGATTGAACTATTTAAAAGGTATCCTGAAATTCTGGAAAAATACCAGGAAAGATTTAAATTCATTTTAGTAGACGAATACCAGGACACGAATAAAGCGCAATATATGATTGTAAAACTTTTATCCGATAAATATAAGAATGTTTCTATTGTCGGTGATGATGCGCAATCAATATACAAGTGGCGGGGCGCTGAAATCCAGAATATATTTGATTTTCAAACGGATTTTCTTGAATGTAAAATATTCAAGCTTGAACAAAACTACCGCTCTACTCAGAAAATCCTT
>JBBSDT010000472.1:0-2458 GCA_038240405.1 Ignavibacteria bacterium | reverse complement strand
TACTCCTTCATTTGTCAAAAAAACTGAATTGTAAAAATGGTAGTGATGATTGGAAAGCGCTTAAAAAATTTGTCCAATATAAAGATGCAGACACTTTTATCCGAAATCATGCGGCAATTATTGATACAGAATTGGACTCATTGAAAGTCTGCGATCCTGCAATTGGTTCAGGGGCCTTTCCCATGGGAATACTGCTGGAAATATACCAGTTAAAATTACATCTGTATGCGTTCACTAATCCGGGAACTCCTTTTGTTCCTTCTGAAGTAAAAGAAAAGATTATCAGGAAAAGTATTTATGGAGTTGACATAGATAAAGGCGCTATAGATATTGCCAGGCTGCGTTTTTGGCTGTCATTAATTGTTGACTTACCTAAGCCACGGCCATTGCCAAACTTTGATTATAAGTTTATGCAGGGAGATTCACTTAAAGAAGAATTTGAAGGAATTCCCTTGCAACTCAATGAAGATAAGAAGCAAGTGAAAAATACAAATCTTTTTGGAGAAGTAAATGAACCCGAAAGTTTTTATGGATTTCTTTATAATAGCAATATTGATTTAGGTAAGCTGGAGGAAGATTTATTTGACGCACATGAGGAATCAGTAAAGGCAGCAAAACGAAAGGAACTGAATAAAGTAGAAAAAGCATACATAAAATCCTGTATTGATGATAAACTAAATGAATTAAAAACAAGGATTGAAAACGAATGGAGCAGTTACAGAAAGAAAACCGCGGGATTATCAGCAAACCAGCGGGAAACGCTAAAAGCTTCCTATCAAAAGAAAGTTAATAAATTAGAAATTGAAGTAACTGAATTTAAAGAAAAGGCGCAACGGCTAAGGGAATTTGATGAATATGAAAAAAAATATTTTCTGTGGCATCTCTACTTCAAGCATGTTTTTGATAATGGAGGCTTTGACATTGTAATTGCCAATCCACCCTACGGCGTAAAAATAGATGATGAATTTTATAAAAACTCTGAGCTTGGCAGCAAGGATAGTTATGGGTTTTTTATAAAACTATCGATTGATACATTGCTGAAACCTACAGGCACACTTGTTTTCATTGTAAGCGATACATGGCTTACTATTAAGAGCCATTTACAGTTAAGACAATTTGTTTTAAAAAATCAATTACATAAAGTAATTCGTTTACACCCTGATACATTTGGTGCAGTGGTTAACACAGCCATAATATCTCTAACCAAAACAATACTAACAGAAAAAATAGAATTAATTGCTGCTGACCTTACTAACCTGAGTACACGAAAATCACTTCCTGAATTTCGTGAAAAACTTTTTAAGCTTGATGAATTTGCAGGAGATTTTAATGAAAGTTATGCGGTGTATAAATATCCACAACAACTTATAAACTCAAATAGTAATGTTCCAATATTTACGGCGAGCCCAAAGTTGTTTGGTTTGATGAATGATTCAACTTGTGAAGTTGAAGAAAAACCGTTACCTGCTGATTTCGATAAGTTGCAGGATAAATTATCTGTCAGGAAAATTACGCTTAACAATAAATTAATAGAGTTAACTCGATTTGGTGATATAGCTGAAGTAAAAGTAGGTTTACAAACTGGGGACAATCAGTATTATTTATATCAAAAACCTGAAGCACACGGAAATTATACAGATATAAATCAATACAATGAGTTTTTGCTTACTGAAAAGGACCTCAAAAAAATTAGAAGCGATGAAGATCTCCGTTTAAAAGTAATTGAAAAAGGTATTCATCAAAGTGAAGATGAAAGAGGCTTTGATAAATTGAGATGGTTTGGAGGAAGATATATTGTTCCTCACGATAAAGGCGGAGAAAGTGATTCTGAATCAGGATGGCTGCCCAATTATTTTGTCCCGACAAACTATTATATAGACTGGAGTACCAAAGCAGTTAGAAGGATAAAAACATTAAAAGGTGCTGATGGCAGATTAAAATCCAGATTCCAAAACGTCGGTTTTTATTTCTTAAACGGAATTGATTATTCACAAACAGGAATTTATTCCCCAACATTTAGGATCAACTCAGGAGCAGTATTTAATACAGAAGCAACTTCAATATTTGGAAATTTTGAATTGTTTTCAATGCTTGGGTTACTATGTTCTAAAATAAATAAATTTTTGATTAAGAACTTTATTGATAATACAGTTCATGCTTCCGCAGATAAACTAAAAGAATCAGTAATAATACATAATCCACAAATTGAAAGCCTTCGGAATATTATTTCAAACTTAATTGAAAAACAACGAAGCAATCCGAGATATGAATATGCCGCAAACGAGCAAAAAGAAGTAGACAAAATTGTTTATGAATTATATGGTCTGAATGAGGAAGATATCCAGGAAGTGGAATATTGGTGGACGAGGCGGTATCCTAAATTGGCACGTTTTGCAGATACCAAACCAAGGTTAAATGTAAAAGACAAGCAGGAGCAACTGGCAAGGCTACACGAAAT
>JBBSDT010000471.1:0-2462 GCA_038240405.1 Ignavibacteria bacterium | reverse complement strand
TGCAAAAATCGTAAAAATCAAAAGCATTAATAAATAAATCATGAAGGGATGTTTACCGGATATGAATAACCGTATAACTTATTTGAATGTAGAAATTTACTAACTGGTCAGGAGTTTCCATCCTTGCATTTGCAGCATTAAAGCATAATGCTTTATTTTAAAAAAATAAAAATCTTCATAAAATGCCTGTTTACTGCTAAATTGAAAATCCATTTTGGATTCATAAATTTTTCAAAGAACTTCAAAAGAAATCAGCGAATGCAAATTCTTTGCTGATGTTTTCAAGGAAACGTTATTTAAAATTCAGTTCACTTTCTTCTGAATTCTATTATCATTATTTGTTGACACAGCTTGAGCTTCGGTAATATAAATATCCGAAATTGTTTGTTTTTTTATTCGTAACCCTAGCCTGATCATCAGGATTATAGCTATCGAATTAACGATAATTTTGAAATATAAATCCTTTGGTAACGCTCCGATAAAACCAACAAATGAGATCAACATGGAACCAAGCATTACTCCAAAAATTAATGAGTAAGTATGCAAACGAACCCAGCCAAAATTATTTGTCCAGCGAGGTAAAAAATAAATGGCCGCTAATGCTAAACCCAAACCTGCACACACAGCAATAATTGGCGGAAACTTAGGCTGGATACCAAATCCGAGTAGTATCAGGCCAAATAAAAATATAGCCCATATGCCTCCCGACACCACTAATAACCATGGAGCAGGAGGATTCAATTGTTGTAACGGCGATGACTTTTTAGTGGATTTTCCGGTAGCCATAAATACAAGAAATGCAACTACAATAATAGCAGCTGCAATCAAAGGAAAAGAAGGTGTATATGCCGGAACATGAAATACTTTTACTCTCGCAATTTGTGTCCATGTAAACCAGGCAGCAAAACTCCCGGTTAAAAATAATATACTGAATAAGACAACGCCGCCCTTATTGATCCAAAGGTCATTTTCCCGTTTCGGGAAAATTAACTCTGTAAGATAGATAGGAAGTATTACGACAGAAACAGATTCATAAATCAAGGCCCACAGAAGATAGACATAATTTATTCCTCCTGCGCGGGCGTAGATAACTCCTTTAAGATGGATCACCAATGGAGCAATGGATGTTTGTTGAATCAGAAACTCTTCTGCCACTGATAATACGAGCGCAAGAAATAACATACTTTTCCAACTCAATTGCAATCTTCTGATTACATAACGAATTAAAAGAGCGCCACCTCCCCAAACACAAATTTGTATCGGGAATACGAATAGGGAGCTAAACCGAGTGGCGCCAGGAAGAATTTCTGTAACAAGCGGCGCCAGGAAAATCAGCGTAATCGCAGGAGCAAGTTTTTTGTTTTTAATCTGTTTCATTTAAAATATGATTGTAAGTAAAGAAATATTGTTAAAATTTTATTCTTTAAATATTTTTTCGGAATGATTCTGAAAAATCTCTCTCAGTGAATCTGAGTGTTGCAGCAGCGTCATTAACTTTGATTCACTATACCCGGAAAAAAGTTCATACACGTCTGCCGCCATAGCATCATAGTAGTGTTTTGTTTTTTCGTGCTTTTTTGGAATGAACCGGATAACCACTTTCCTTCTATCTTCCGGATCGCTTTCTCTTTTTACGAATCCGGCCTTCTCAAGACGGTCTATTACATTGGTGATAGCGCCGGTAGTAAGGCGTGTCATCTTCGCAAGATCGCCTGCAGTGGAAGGCCCCATTTCCATCAGAAAGTCTATACACTCGGCATCGGTAGCATTTAGTTTCATTTTCTCCGCAACTGCATATTGAAGCATTAGCGAAGAGCGAGTCAGTTTTCGAACAGCCATTATAAGATCATAAACCAGGGTGTCTTTATTCTTTTTATCTGCCATAATTATTCTTTTTATCTTAATATTTAGATAGTTTAATTATAAAGTATCTTAATAGTTAAGGCAAATATACAATAAAATAATTCGAACAAAAAAATTGAATCTAATCCTAAAATTAAATATAGGTCCCTGATCTAAATCTATTTGTGTGCAAGAACATATTGATGCGAAATATTTTTATAATATTTCTTCATTGGAAATGAAAGCGGGAAGCTAATCATACAAATCAGTATCAGCAATGCCTTTATTTCCTTTTTAAAACTTAAACTATATTTGGGGATTATGGCTCAACGGTAAAAAAATCCATGTCATCACTGACCAAATAAATATTCCGTACAGAACAGACGTCAGAATTATTTGTGACGACATCAATTTTATTGTTGGATACAACCAATAAGAAAATATTGTGAATGAACAGGCTATTAAAAAGTGAAAACCCAGCCCCCATAAGACCATAGAATTATTATTGGTAAAACTTTTCTCTCCAAAGCTCCGCTCGCATAGTGAAATTCAATCCTCTCTGTATAATCATTCCCAGACAGCGTACATGTTCCGCTGCCCAATACCTGCGACTTCTTTTT
>JBBSDT010000470.1:0-2465 GCA_038240405.1 Ignavibacteria bacterium | reverse complement strand
CGTTGAGACGAGCAATCTTCGCTTCAATAATAATAAAATGCCGGAAAATAAAAATACTTTCCGGCATCTCGAAGGAATAAATGAAACAAATATTCTAAGGTTTTATCACGTTGACAAAATTTATTGAGTTATTATATGCAATCAATATATCAGTAAAATCTACGAAATTATCTCCATTCAGATCGGTAATCAGATATTGTCCTAAAACAAAATTAAGAGCGTCATTGTAAATGGTAAGGATGTCAGTAACATCTATTGTACCATCCTGGTTTACATCGCCGCTGTAGACACACCACCTCGAGCCTTTCAGAACCATATTATCTCCATAAGCCTGGGAGCTTGATGAAGTGAAATCATAAAAGCTGTAAGTATTGGGATTTACGTAAACGGTACTTGCACTCCATGTCTCAAGGGTATTGTAGTGTTTTATGACGACATAATAATTTCCGGTAAGCGCTCTTGGAAACGTAAAGACATTTGTCAATAGCTGGTAATCAAGAACCGCATAGCCTGTATCAACTATATTGTATGGTGGAGAAGCATTTGCCAGCATTACATATGTTCCCTGGTCCTGGCTGTGATTATCAGTAGTTGAGTCGTAGTATCCTTCAAGTGCAATTGTAAGATATAAATTTGAAGCAGAACATCCTCTTGCTGAAAACATCTTGTAATAATATGACCATATATTCAAACAGCTGTCACCGCTTACATATTTGAAAAGAGGTTTCGGATTCGCAATCGAATTTGCATAACCCGTATTTAATGCATGAATATGATGTGAGAGAGAAAAATTAGAAAAACCATATGACGAAACATTTTCCAGATTCCCAAAAATGTTTTTGAATGTAACTACAAAACTCCCGTCTGCATTTCTTCTTCCGATTACATCTCCGTATCTTGACCTGTTATTGCTAGTGTAATCCAGATTCATAACGCTCCAATTAGATGCATCTGGAGCTGAGGCAACCCACTCGTCAAAATCTCCTGTGTTTAAGTAATTGTCTGAATATGAAATCATGATCTTCTTCTGATTTGTACCTCCGTTTGTTGCAACGCGGGCATATTCAATATCATCATTGCTTGGCGATATTGATCCTCTATAAGCAGGATAGATTGTTGAAATGCTGTATGCTTTATATAAATAAATATACTGTTTAAAACCAGGATAGCTGCTTAAAACATAAATCAATGAATCCGAACCATTATGATAATTGGCTACATCGGTGGTTACATTAAGGTCATATCCGGAAATTGGCGCGTACATACTTTGTGACAAATAAGTGAAAGAAGGTGACAATGTAAACGGGCTCAGCACTCTGCAAATTTTAGACAGGAAATAATGATTGGAGCCCGCAAGAGAATCTTCCGTAACCACAATAGTAACATACGGATTCGATGGAAATCTTGCATTGTCAGATGTTATCCGTGCACGAAGATATTGATTTCCCGATGAAAAACCGGGGAAAGAAAGTGTTGATCCTGAGAACCCAAGTGTTGGTGCGGAAACAATATCATAACCTATTAATCGTTGTCCATAACCTGCGTTTGTTATGTATCCAAAAACAATATAGAGATATTTAGTACCTGATGTATTTTCGATAATTTCCATATCTATATTATCTATATCATTCCTGTTATGCCCGCTGAACGCAATTTTAGCATACAAATTATAAGTTGCCCCGTTTGTAGTTGAATAATATATGGCTATTGTATCTGGCCTGGCTAATACGCCAGTATCGCCATTAGCCAAAGCTACGGCCAGCCATATTTTCCCTGCAGTCGGACCTCTCTGCTCTACCTGGGCAGCAACACCAAAAATGTAATTGTTGGCATAGTTGATAACCGTAGAAGTGGTGATATTATCAGTTTCCTGTGAATTAAAATTGCTTGCAGGAATAAGAGTTCCGATTTGATTTGGTTCCTCACGGGTTACTGTTGCTCCGTTAAGAGTTTCTAACTTTTTCTGAAGCTCAAGAATTTTATCACCATCATTAGCGGAGTTACCGGACTGTTTCATCTGATCCATCTGCTGCATTATATCAAGCTCCTGTTGAGAATAATTAATAACAGGAGTTTGCGAAAAATTATTATTTTCATATTTCACAGTGACAGGTTGTTTGCCAGTCTGAAGCTTCTTGCTTGATAATTGCTTTGGCTTTTGTTGAAAGGAAGGGCTAATATATTTTTGTAAACGGTTATTCTTATCTTTTTTCAAAACCACAGGCTGCTTGTCTTTCGGTAGATTACTTGGTTTTTGTTGTGAATTGGATTCTTTACAAAGAACAGTAATAAGAAAGAGCATTAATACGGCTTTTAGTATCATTTTCATTTTATTCAATATTTAGTTTTTAAAATTTTTATTTAAATAATAACCTGGCATACCGGCATGCCTTTGAGAAGTAATGCTTGCAAACATTTACTTCCGGTTATTATATTTTAATGAACTGCTACAAAATATATGAATT
>JBBSDT010000469.1:0-2488 GCA_038240405.1 Ignavibacteria bacterium | reverse complement strand
GAGTAGGAAAGACCACAACTGCTGTGAATTTGGCAGCTTCCCTCGCTGTAGCTGAGAAAAAAACTCTGTTAATAGACGTTGATCCATTTGGTGCATCTGCAATTGCATTGGGATTCACTTCTGACAAAATAAAAGTAAGTTTAGCTGAGATATTTGCTTTTACTCATTCATTAAAATCTGCAATACACCGAACCGATTTAGAATATCTTGATTTTGTTCCTTCAAATGTATATTCCATAAATATACATGACAAATTTCTGAAATATTCAGAGAATAGGCTTATACTTAAAAATGCAATAAAAGAAGTGGACAATTTTTATGATTTTATTATAATTGATTGTCCCCCTGTTTTAAAGGGAATTTCCACAAATTCACTGGTGGCATCCAATTCAATTCTGATTCCGATTAAATCCGGGCATTTCTCCCTGGAAGCAGTGGATAGATTATTTAATTATTTTTTATGGATAAAGGAAATTGCAAATCCTGATTTGAGCATTGAAGGAATAGTTTTAACAATGTACGAAAAGGATTCCAAGGTAACAAAAATATCAGAAAGAGAACTCAAGATTAAATATAGTAAATATCTTTTAAATACAGTAATTCCAAACACAAATTTACTTAACGAATCCACATTTTATGGAAAACCTTTATGTTTATATAGAATCAATTCTGAAGGTGCCATTGCTTATTTAAATCTGGCAAGCGAAATCCTGAATAATAATTTAATATTAGAGAAAGAATCTGTTTAATGAGCGAACTTCCCAAAAACTTCGATTTTAAAAGTGCAGAAACCAAATGGCAAAAATTTTGGGAGGAAAAGAAAATATATGAATCTTTTCCCAATCCGAATAAACCGAAATTTTCAGTTGTAATTCCTCCACCCAATATCACAGGATCTTTACATTACGGTCATATGCTGGATATAACCATACCTGATATCTATTGCAGAAGAAAAAGAATGGAGGGATATGAAGTTTGCTGGGTTCCGGGAATGGATCATGCCGGTATCGCAACCCAAATGGTAGTTGAAAAAGAACTGGCAAAAGATAATAAAACTAAATATGACCTGGGCAGAGAGAAATTCATTGAGTTTATCTGGAAATGGAAAGAAAAAAACGGTGGCACAATTTCGAAGCAAATCAGACGCCTTGGCGCTTCAGTAGATTGGTCAAAGGAGCGATTTACTCTGGATGAAGGATTGTCATTAAATGTAAGAAAAGTATTTGTAGATCTATATAAAAAAGGGTTGATTTACCGGGGAAATAGAATTGTAAATTGGGATCCCGGTTCCAAAACGGCAGTAAGTGACGATGAAATATTTTATGAAGAAAGGAAGGATAAGCTTTATTTTATAAAATATTTTTTAGAGGATTCCAGTGAATACATTAGTATTGCCACAACCCGTCCTGAAACAATGTTTGGCGATACAGCCGTCGCAGTAAATCCGGATGATGATAGATATAAGAAGTATATAAACAAAAAGGTTATATTGCCTTTTTTAAACAAATTAATACCGGTTATTGGCGATAAATATGTAGATATAGAATTCGGGACAGGCGCCTTAAAAATTACCCCGGCGCATGATATTAACGATTTTGAAATAGGGTTAAGACATAACCTGGATTCAATAACAGTACTGACAAAGGAATCGACACTGAATGAATATGCCGGTGAATTTAAAGGATTGGATATTAATGTTGCCCGAAAAAAAATACTTAAACGTTTAAAAGAATTGGAGTTATTAGTTAAGGTTGAAGATTTAATTCACAACGTTGCTATTTCTGACAGATCTAAAGCTTTAATAGAACCTTATTTATCTGAACAATGGTTTGTAAAAATGAAGGAACTTGCTGGTCCTGCAATTGAAGCAGTAAAATCCGGTGAGATTAGATTTTACCCGAGTAAATATATCAAGGTTTATTTTAATTGGATGAACAATATAAGGGATTGGTGTATTTCAAGGCAACTTTGGTGGGGTCATCAGATTCCCATTTTGTATCATAAGCAAACCGGAGAAATTTATTGTGAGGTTAATCCTCCGGAAGACATTGAAAACTGGAAGCAGGATGAAGATGTACTGGATACATGGTTTTCTTCGTGGCTTTGGCCTTTAAGTGTATTTGGATGGGAAAATAATGAGAATGACAAATCTAATCCGCTCTTAAATTATTATTATCCCACAGATCTTCTATCTCCCGGACCTGATATTATTTTTTTATGGGTTGCAAGGATGATTATGGCAGGACTTGAATATACCGGCAAAGTACCGTTCAAAGACGTATACCTTCATTCTATTATCAGAGATTCAACGGGCATAAAAATGTCAAAAACATTAGGTAATTATTCTGAACCTATGGACTTAATGGACAAATACGGTACCGATGCAATGAGGTTTACGATGGTATATCTTGCACCCTTGGGAGGCGATGTTTTTTTTGATGAAGAAAAAACTCAGATCGGAAGAAATTTTGTTACAAAGCTATGGAAT
>JBBSDT010000468.1:0-2493 GCA_038240405.1 Ignavibacteria bacterium | reverse complement strand
TGCCCGACAGCTTTCTGTCTCCATAAACATTTCCTGAAAAATCAACAACTACATTCTTGCCATCAATATTATCTGTACTGCTTGAAGTAAAATTTACAACTTTATATGCCATTGCCCTTCTATTATCAACTTCTGACTTAAAATTACTTTCTTTTAAAGAATAGGATTTCATTACATCACTATAAAGTTTACCATTCACAAATCTGATTACTTCATCAAGAACTATGGGCATTCTGTCTACATCCGGCGGAGTTATTTCAGTTGCTTTTCCGATAAAAATCTGACCATTTGGGATTGCATCTGATTCCTGACCGAAGGACAATTTTACTGAAAGCAATATTATTAAAATAATTATATATTTCATATTCAATAGTTTTTTAAATTATGTTGTAATTTTTCGTTTGTTTAGCTGACCTTTTAAAAACACATAAAAAGATAATTTAATTCAGTTCAAGACTCGAACTTGCACAAACTGTTTTATAATTCTCTTTTCAGCGCTTCCCTTTCAATTTCCAGTTGTTTAATTCTTCTATCGAGGTTATCAAGCTCCTCCGGCATAGAATCGATTTCTATTCGAAGCTTCGAAGCAGCCTCATCAACCAAATCAATAGCCTTATCGGGAAGAAATCTATCTGAGATATATCTGTCAGACAACTGAGCCGCAGAAACTATTGCGCCGTCTGTTATCCTGACTCCATGGTGAACTTCATATTTTTCCTTAAGCCCTCTTAAAATTGAAATAGTATCCTCTACTTCGGGTTCCCTTACAAAAACAGGCTGAAATCTCCTTTCAAGCGCAGGATCTTTTTCAATATATTTTCTATATTCATCAAGCGTCGTAGCTCCAATAGTCCTTAACTCCCCTCTCGCAAGCGCAGGCTTAAGCATATTAGATGCATCCACAGAACCTTGTGCCGCGCCCGCTCCGACAACTGTGTGCAGCTCATCAATGAACAAAATTATTTCACCGTTAGAATCTGTAACTTCTTTTAATACTGCTTTAAGTCTTTCTTCAAATTGTCCTCTGAACTGTGCTCCTGCAACGAGCGAACCCATATCTAATGCCACAATTTGCTTTGTTTTCAAACTTTCGGGAACATCCCCCTGGACTATTCTGTGCGCCAGACCTTCAGCAATAGCTGTTTTTCCAACACCGGGCTCTCCGATCAGGACAGGATTGTTTTTTGTACGGCGTGATAATACCTGAAGCACCCTTCTGATTTCATCTTCTCTTCCAATTACAGGATCGAGCTTACCTTTGACCGCAAGATCATTCAGGTTTCTCCCATATTTCAACAAAGACTGATATGTATCTTCAGGATTCTGTCCGGTCACCCGGTTTGACCCTCTGACTTCTTTTAAGGCTTTTAGAATATTGTTTTTTGATACATTCTGGGATCTCAATAATTCTGCCACTGAAGATTTTTTCACATCCGCCAAACCAAGAAGCATATGTTCCGTTGAAACATACTCATCTTTTAAAGCTGATGCTTCCTTAAAAGCGTTTTCCAGAACTTCATTTGTCTCTTTGGACATCGATTGACCGGATGTAGCCCCGGAGACTTTTGGAAGCTTCTCTAACATTTCACCTACTTTAATTTGCAGAAGGTCTTTATTTACACCAAGTTTTTGCAGCGTTGAGTTCACTATTCCCCCCGCTTCCTGGATTAGAGCTGCAAATAAGTGCTCCGGCTCAATTAATTGATTTGAATAATTTGATGCTATCTCCTGAGCAGACTGGAGCGCCTCCTGTGATTTTATTGTTAGTTTATTGAAGTTAATTGCCATCTTTCATAGGGTTTATTTGCAAATATAGAAAATTAATATTCCAATTTATCTGCAAAACCTTCATCCTTTATACAGCATCTAATTGTAATTGTTCCGAATTAAATTTAAATTTTTTTAATCAATTTTCTTTTAGGGTTCTATCGTTCTAAATTTTTAGAATGAAGACGTTGCTTTGGCTCTTACATTAGCCAATATTACTTTAAGCTTCGTTATGCCGTTTCATCATTTAACGTATACAATGCTAGCGAATATAAAATTAAATCGTTTTGGACAGATGTTGAAAAATATAAGAAAATTATCAATAGCTCCAAAATAATTTACTTATTCCGGTATGTTTTAAATACAAACTAATATTTAAATAAAATGGTAATGATTGGCAAACGCCCTGCAAAAAAATAGCGATCGTATTCTTTGAAAATGTTAAAAAACATTAAAATTAACAGATAGAGAGATATAACTGAAAAATAAGATTTAACATTTACCATTTGAAATTTACCATTTTTTTTAATATGGTAGGACAGGCATTTCTGTCTGTCAATTATTACCAAATTAAATTTTCCTTCACCAGGAAAGACATTCCATCTATCAAGAAAAAGTCAAAACCCTGAATAATCAATTTGTGATCCTAACATAGAATGTAATATAGGAACGAAGCTCCCGCGGATCCTTAATAAAGAAAGTAGAATATAAAAAAAAGTCTCTGTG
>JBBSDT010000467.1:0-2496 GCA_038240405.1 Ignavibacteria bacterium | reverse complement strand
TCTCCGCCTTTTTGACCTTCAGCGCACGCAAACTCACCAAGGAAGTATTCATAAATTTCACCAAATGCATCTCCTTCGATATCATCTGGAATTTGGTTAAAATTCTTAAGTAGTATTAAAAGGATTCGACTATTTTCAGCAGGCTTTGTGGAAAGCGTAGTGTAATCCTGTGGAAGAATACCTGCTAACTCCCGGTTCTCCTGCTCAATTGACTTCATGGCATCGTTTATAGCTTTACCGATATTTTTACCCTCAGGCAAGTTCATCAGGTAAGTATAAGCCGCCCCTTCAGGAATAAACGGTACACCTCGTTGTTTGTAGTTATCGGGTGTTAACGGTGGTTTTCTACCTGTAAGCTTCTCTCGTTCTTTTTCAATTTCTAATTTTGCACGTCGAAATTTAACATCAGCAAACTTCAGAAAAATCAGACCCAATATCGGCTCTGAGATTTCATTAAGCTTGAGTGAACTATTGGCGCGTAATTGCTCTGCTGCTGCCCAAAGTCTTTCATGTAATTGTTTGCGGTTATTTGTTGCCATACATTATTTAATTAAATCATCAACTTTTACTTTTAATGCTTTAGCAATTTTTTGTAAAGTTTCAATTGTTGGATTTGGGCTCTCCTCTAATTCTAATTTTGCTACAGTGTTTGCAGAAATATCAGCAAGTTTTGATAACCTATCCTGAGATATACCTATTTTCTCTCTGTATTTTCTTATGTTTTTGCCTATAGTTGACATAATATTTTCTTGATTGAAATGTATTGATTATAATATACCATAATAATTAAGGAACTTAAAGGAAGATAACCTGGCTAAAGAGGTATCCATTCATCTCCTAAAAAACTATATTCTTCAGGAATACTTCTTTGCGGTTTGTCGAATTGCAATACGAGTTTTGGTGGTTTAAATAAAAGCATTTTGTAATTTTGATTTCCTATTCTTGCAATCGAATGAAACGGCTTTAAATTAATTATGTCAGTTGTTTTAATTTGCAGAGAAGTTGCAATCGATTTTGCATCATCACCATCATTTTGCAAAATAACTTTTACAAAACATCTGAGAATCATAGCTTTAAAAAAGGTTTCTAATGATGTAAGAGAGTGTCCGGCAAAATTAAAACTGAAATTAAATTTCCTTCCTTCGGCTAAAAATCTACCAAAATGTTCTTGAATAAATAAATGAAATTCATCACAATAAAAAAATAGTGGATTGCCTCCAACTCGTGCTTTATGAAGATAAAATGATTTTATCTGGTTGGTAACTAGACAACCTAAAAATGAAGTGGCTTCATCATCCAGACCTTCACAATTTACTAACACAGTTTTTTTATCATTAATAATATTTTGTATATCAAATTTATTTTGCCCTGAAAGAAAAGGTCTTAAATCTAAATCGTCAAAGTACAGAGATAGACGTGCAGTAATTCTTTTACAACTTTCCTTTGCTTCTCTATTTGACTTATCAATATTTTTCCAAAAAGAATCATGCAAAAGATTCTTTTGAATTTTATCATCATCAAGAAAAGCTATTAAGTGTTCAATGGTTAATTCGTCACCTGATAAAACACGCAGTGCATTTTTTACTAATCGAGTCATTAATGCCGTTATCTCTACTTGCTTTGGGCTTATTTCTTTAACTGCGGCGTTTATAAGCTGAATCAATTCTTTGACATTTTCAGACCAATTAAGATAGCCACGTGATAATGGATTGAGGGAGATAGGATTATGCTTATCAATATAAAGTAATCTTTCAGCGGGAATATACGGAGCTACTTGTTCAATTAAATTTCCATTTGGATCAAGAACAATACAAGCATTATCAAGTTCATTTCGTATTAGATACGATAAGAATGTTGTTTTACCCATTCCAGATGAACCTAAGCAAAGCAAATGTTGGTATCGTTCTTTAGGCTTTATTACTGCCATACCCGGACCAGTCACTATTCCTAGTTTAAGCATACGGATTTTTTATATCCTTAATATGTGAATCAGCTTCAGCTTTCCGTTCCGATGCTTCAGCTTCCTTATGATCGGCTTGAGTTTTACCTTATTATCAAAGTCCATATAATCATCAGCATTTGCAGAGTCTAATAATTTTATCAACAAATAAACATGAGTGGTTTACCCTCGGCGGAGTCTCGGCGATTTTCCGGACTCCGCCGATTGACAAGTACGCCGGAGTTCCGAAGAACACGGAAACTCCGGCGGGGGTCAAACTCTTTGGAAAATAAAATCCCATACTCTTTAAAAGATTTAATTCTTTACTTTCTCAAGCTTGGTTATTCAGGTTTCGCTGTGTTTGCTTTACTTTACATAAAAAAAATTCGGGAGCCTTATATTATTCTTGCCGCTGCTGTTATTGGATTAATACTTAAAACTATGATTTGAAATGTAAGGAAGTTTTTTATTAGAGTTTTTTTATAAAAAGTTAAACAAGGATCTTCGGTACTATATTAGGATGAAATTTTAATTCTTAGACCATTGTTTTTATGCTG
>JBBSDT010000466.1:0-2509 GCA_038240405.1 Ignavibacteria bacterium | reverse complement strand
CAATACCCAATACACAATACTCAATTCCCCATACTTTAAATAAAAAAATCCCGAATGAAAAACTTCCATTCGGGATCATTAAATTTAAAGGCTATTTAATTTATTCGCCGGATTTCTTAGGTTCTTTTTTAAAAGTTTCTTTTGGTTCGGTATTTTCACCTCTTTTATATTCCCGGCTTGATTTTGTGCTGTTATCGTAGGACGGAGCAGTTGTGTTGTTATTACTGCTGTTGTCATATGTTTTAGGAGGTGTATAAACTCCGTTGCTGTTACTTCTGTATGAAGTTGTAGTCCTTCGGGTGTTATGTCTTCTGGCACTTCTTCTTCCGTGAATTCGTTTTCCTTTTTTCCTGCTGCTATACTTGCTTTTTTTTCCTGATGATCTTTTCTTGCCGGAAGCTTTTTTCTTAGAGGTGAGCTTATTTTTTCGATTAACTTTATTTTTACCGTTAACTTTACTCCTGCTTTTACCTTTAACTTTTGTCTTTCCGGTAACTTTATTTTTTCCGGTAGTTTTTAAAGATTTATTACCTGTAGATTTCTTGACGGGTGTTCTTTTATTATTTCCTTTTCTTTTATTGGTGAGTTCAGTCTTGTGTTTTGTAGTTGCATTAACTAAAGCTACGTCGCTTATTGCTCCAATAAAAGTAAAAACAAATAAAAAAGACATCACTAACAATGATCTTTTTGACATGCTTTCTCCTTTTAGTTATTAATAGCCTAAAATTAAGAGAATTAATATTAAATTACAATTCTTTTTTTAGCTTTTATTACAGCAGAATGATTCATATTTTACAATAAGTTATATGGATAAGCTTAATATAAATAAAACAGTTGTAGTAGCAATGAGCGGGGGAGTTGATTCTTCCGTTGCTGCATTTCTGTTAAAAGAAAAGGGTTATAATCTCATTGGAATTACCATGAAAACCTGGGGATATGATGATATCCCAGAAAAGGATTCAGGCTGTTGCTCGCTTGAAACAATATACAGTGCCCGGAATGTTGCCCAAAATCTTGGTTTTCCTCATTATACCCTGGATTTCACAGAAAAGTTTAATGATATAGTAATAAATAATTTTATTTCCGAATATCTTAAGGGGAAAACTCCAAATCCCTGCGTTCTTTGCAACAAATCCATCAAATGGGGTGCACTGTTGGAGAAAGCTGAATCACTTGGAGCTGATTACATTGCCACTGGTCATTATGCCAGATTAAATTACAATGCAGGCACAAAACGACATTTTATTTCAGTGGCTGAAGACAAAAATAAGGACCAATCTTATGCATTATGGAGAGTTTCTCAATATGCATTAAGCAAAACTCTTTTACCTCTTGGAGAATATAATAAAACTGAAATAAGAAGAGTTGCAAAAGAGATAGGATTAAAGTCTGCTGATACACCTGACTCACAGGAAATTTGTTTTGTCCCCAATAATAATTACAGAGAACTTATTGAATTAAGAATGCCCGGAGTAAATAAAAACACGTCGGGAGGAGACCTTGTCTATAAAGATAAAAAAATCGGAACTCACAGCGGCTATATGAACTATACCATCGGCCAAAGAAGGGGGCTGAATGTTGCTATAGGAAAACCTCTTTATGTATCCGGGATCGAACCCGAGAATAATGTTGTATACGTAGATAATGAAGATAAGCTTTACAAGAGCGAGTTTATTTTAAATGAAATAAATCTCATGATGACAGATAAACTAGAAAATGTTGTGACCGCAAAAGTTAAAATCAGATACAACAGCGAAGCAAGCGATGCTGCCCTTGAAATGGTGGATGATAAACATATTAAGGTAAGATTCAATGTCCCCCAAAAGGCGATAACTCCGGGACAATCTGCTGTTTTTTATATTGGAGAGGATATACTTGGAGGCGGAATTATTGATCATGTTATTAACTGATGAGATGAACTTATTATCCCTGGAATCAAAATAATGCCAGAAAATAAATCCCGGTCCGGCAGAAAAACCATAATTCTTCCCGAGTCTAACGATCCGAGAGTTATTGATGCTGCAAAAGAAATTCTGAAGAAGAAGATTGCTAAAATTATTCTTATTGATACCGGCAAAGTTGAGCTGGAAGATCTGATTAAGCCAGATAAGAATCTGACCATAATTGATCTCAACTTTAATACGGATTTTATTAATGAATATCACTCTCTAAAAACAAGCAAGCATCCGGATTTTGAATTGTCCCGGTCTAATGATGAAATGAATGACCCGCTGACATTTTCCTGCATGCTCCTGAAGAATAATTTTGCAGACAGGGTTATAGCCGGGAGTGTTTATACTACAATGGAAGTTCTCCGGAATGCCATATCCATTATCGGGCTTGCAAGGAACAATCATACCGTATCTTCATTTTTTCTTTTTACATTTCCATTGAAAAATACACATAGAAAAAAAGTATTTGCTTATGCAGACTGCGGTGTCATTCCATCTCCAAATGCTGAACAACTTTCGGATATTGCTATTCAAACCTCGAAGAATTTTTTAAAGCT
>JBBSDT010000465.1:0-2522 GCA_038240405.1 Ignavibacteria bacterium | reverse complement strand
TAAATCATAAAACAAGAAATATCAATTCCATATACTTTTATATTTAGTATAACTCCATTTTCCGGTTAAGACTTTGTCACTTGTATGCATAGTCATATTATTGAAAGATTTATCCGGAAAAAAAATTTCGGTCATTACTGACAATCCATCGTCAGCGAATAATTCGATTGAGCTTTCATCCATAATCAAGGATAAATTCATCTTTTCGTTTTTAGCAAATCGTGGAGCAGTATGCCTTTCAGAAAAATCTTTTTGAAAGCCAGTTTTCCCCGATTGTGTTCGATCGATAAAATACTGGTTATTTTTTTTATCATAGCCGATTACCAATTGTTCCCCTATGTAATTAGAAAGTTCGATATAAAAATCTTTTAGGCCATTAATAGTCAAATCAATTCGGCAAGGGATTTTAAGTTCTTTAATTTTCGGTGTAAAATCAACCTTTTCATTTACTACAATATTTTCTGCAATTGCAGGCCCCTCCTTTATTTCAGCTAGTTCTTTAACAGGTTGAGATGCTACCAAAATGTCATCACCTACATGTTGAATTTTTAACTCACGCGGAATTGTCATTGCATTCCTCCATTTAATTGTAGGCACCTGGTTTGCATACAGCCAATTGCTCATCCATCCTAAAAATATTTTCCTATTTCCGGTATTGCTCCAGGTTATCCCCGCATAATCATCGGGGCCATAGTCTAACCATTTTGTTTGTTTTTGGGTGGTTGTGAATTTATGGCCATCAAATGAGCCGATAAAATACTGGGTTCCCGAACCCAGGTTAGGTCCACCTGGATTGATATTTACAATTAACACCCAAACTGATTTGCCGTTATCTTCCGATGAAAACAGATCAGGGCATTCCCAAACACCACCATGAGCTCCGGAATCTTTTCCAAATTCACTTTCCTTTTTCCAGTTTTTTAAATCCTTGGACGAAAAAAATGTAACCCGGTCTTTTGTGGCCAGCGTCATAATCCATTTTTTCTGAGGACCATACCACATTACCTTAGGATCGCGGAAATCAGTTATTCCCGGATTTTTTAAGACAGGATTTGCATCATACTTCGTCCATTTAACACCGTTATCTAAACTGTATGCTATACTTTGATTTTCGTAGTCATTAACATGCAATTTCTCTCTCGCAGCATTGTGACTGGTAAATATGGCAACGATTGGAACTTGTCCAGTTGCGCCAAGTCCTGATGTATTGTTCTTATCCACCACCGCACTCCCCGAAAAAATATATCCAAGACTATCGGGGTATAGCGCAATAGGCTGTTGCTTCCAATGAATTAAATCTTTGCTGGTTGCATGTCCCCAATGCATTGGTCCCCAAATAGTACTATCCGGATAATATTGAAAAAAAAGGTGATACACGCCATTATAAAAAACCATACCATTAGGATCATTAATCCAGTGTTGTTGCGGTGAAAAGTGAATTTGAGGACGGTATTGTTCATGGAAAACCTGCTGTGCAACAGGTTTTGATCCAATATTTATGATAAGTATTAGCGCGAAGGCTCTATTCCATATTGTCTTCATTATCAAAGTATTAATTTAAATGATAGGGAGATAAAATTTCTTCCCCCATCATCTATAATAAATTAATCATAATTCAACATATCTAGTTAATTATTGTATCCTTTATTTTGTTTATATAGTCCGAACGTAACATTTATTTGTTCCGTTGGTATTGGAAAATATTCATGCTGATTTTTCGTGAATTTAGCACTACTTTGAAATGGATGTCTTATTTTTTCGACAGCAAAGAAGGCATTGAGTGTATCTGCTGCTACACCCCAGCGAACCAAATCAAAAAACCTCGGACTTTCCATCGCAAACTCCAACCTGCGCTCCCATTGTAATGCTTTAAACGCAGTGGCCTGATTCCACACTGGAATATTAGTACCCGGCTTATAGGTATCAATTTTATAATTTGACGGATAACTGCCGTCTGACTTTTTTACTAGTGTGCTTATTTGTGCAGCCCTTGCTCTAACCTGGTTTATAAGGGGAAGTGCCGCCATAGGGTTTCCGGTCTGAATTTGCGCCTCAGCATTCATTAGAAGAACATCATCATAACGGATAATATCCATGTTTACCGAACTTCCGTAAAATGGCCCCAATTTTTTAAAGCAGCCGCAAGTTGCTAATTGAAGTTCTTTCATCGTTCCGAACCCTCCATATACGCCCGCAAGTCTTTCCCAGCTATGGTCATAAGGAATTGCCGCATTGTATTTAAACGGATGTCCCTGTATGCCGATCGTGTGGTCAATACGTGGATCAACTGTGACTCCGGTTGGTGTAAGGTCAGCATCGCCTAAAACAACATTATTGTATGTGTCAAACTTTGGTAAGCCGTTAGCGTCGGTAGCAAAAGCGTTTACTAAATTTTGGCTGGGTACATGGAATGCGCAACAACCATATTGTGGTGCGCCAGCGAAATAATTTAAACTTGTTGACATGCTGAGTCTTCCTCCAATCTGAGTTCCATCATTGATGGAATATTGTATTGCAAAAAC
>JBBSDT010000464.1:0-2524 GCA_038240405.1 Ignavibacteria bacterium | reverse complement strand
CTGATATTACGGAACTGAAAAATGATATTCTTAAAAAAATAAAAAATTATCTCGATTAATATTAAAGAAAACTATCAAGTAACATGAAAACAACATTTGCAAAAACCGGAGTTGATAAAGTAAAAGCAGATTCTTATATATTCTTTTGCTTTGAGGACAAGGCTTCCCTTCAGGAAAAATTAAAGATAATACAGAGGCAGCTAAGGACTAAAATCGCAGAAATCAGTCTGCAGGATTTTAAAGGAAAAGAAAACCAAGCGGTATTAGTTTATACTTCCAAACACAGAATTATTATTTGCGGACTTGGGATGAAAGAAAAAATTACTTTAGAAAAAATACGAATCGCCTGTTCCAGGGGAATGAAGAGAGCTAAAACGCTTAATATCAGAAAAATTGCTATGGAAATTATTATGGATATCTCTATATCCGAAGGACAGGAGGAAATAGCATCAGCTGAAACAACAAGTTGTATTCTGTCCAATTATTCATTTAGAAAATATTATACTAAAAAAGATAATAAAAATATTTCGGATATAAAGGAATTAATTTTCTTTGCTGAAAAAAAGATTGCAGATAAATATTCTAAGGAATTTGAGGCAGGTGTCAGGACAGGGACTATAATAGGAAATGCAACTAATCTTGCCCGGGATCTGGGAAATGAGCCCTCAAATGTTATTTTCCCTGAATCACTTTGTGACCTTATATTAGAACGTTCAAAGAATAAAAAATATGGCGTAGAAGTTTTAAAACTTAAAGATTTAAAGGCACTTGGAATGGGTGGCATTCTTGAAGTTTCCCGTGGAAGCAGGCGCGAGCCACGGTTATTAATTCTTAAATATAATGGCGGCAGCGAGAAAGATCAGCCCTATGTAATTATAGGTAAAGGAGTTACATTTGACAGCGGAGGGATATCAATTAAACCCGGTGCTGGAATGGCAATGATGAAAATGGATATGTGCGGAGGGGCTGCAGCTATAGGAATTCTGGAAGCAGTGTCTCAGCTTAATCTCAGGATTAACGTGATAGGGCTTGTTCCACTTGTTGAAAACATGCCTGGCGGAGATTCATTCAAACCGGGAGATGTAATAACATCCTATAATAAAATGACGATAGAAATTGATAATACTGACGCAGAAGGAAGACTTATACTTGCAGATGCACTTTCTTATGCGGACAAATTTAATCCTAAAGCAGTAATCGATATGGCTACACTTACGGGCGCGGTAGTAATCGCAATCGGAAATGTCGCATCTGCCATCATGGGAAATGACCAGAAATTAATTGATAAAATTTTTAAAGCAGGAACCGAATCATATGACAGAGTCTGGCAACTGCCCCTCTGGGATGAATATGATAAGATGATTGATTCCGATATCGCTGATGTCAAAAATACAGGTACAGGAAGACAGGCAGGAACAATAACTGCCGGAATGTTTTTAAAGCGATTTATTGGCAATTATCCCTGGGCACACATTGATATTGCTGCAACGGCTATAAGAGACACTAAATCCGATTACAATCCTAAGAATGCTACCGGAGCCGGAGTAAGACTTGTCACTCGCTTTCTTCTGGATGAAGCAAAAAGTAATTAATTAATTATTTTATATCCAGCTTTCTTTGCAGCAGAAAAATGTCAATGAATAATATCTTTATCTTTGCTTCTTAAATCAGTTGAACTCAAAGGAGAAATAACCGAAATAATATTACTGCTGTTATTATAACAAATTGTCAAATCCGAAAGGTCAACAAAGTTATCTCCGTTCAGATCCGTTGGTAATCTTAACCCGCTTGTGAAGACCGCCACGTCATTATAAGTTATCAACACATCTGTCAGATCAATAATGCCATTTTGATTCACATCGCCTCCGTACATGCAATATTTACTACCCTTAAGGACCAGGTTGTTTCCGTATGCCTGCGAGCCTGAAGTCGTGAAATCATAATTGTAAACAGAGCCGTCCGTCAAAATATTTTCTCCTCCTGACTTGCTCCAGGTTTCTATAGAATTGAAATGCTTTACTACTATATAGTAACTTCCTGATACCGCATTGGAAAATGTAAAAAGCCCCGCAAGGCTTAAGGAATCTATAACGGCTCTCGATGAATCTACATATTGATAGGGAGAGACTGCACTTCTTAAATAAACTGTTACTGAGTCTTTTCTAAAAAGTTGATTACTAGCCGGATCATAAAAACCTTCGGGAAAAATTGTTAAATTAATTTTTATTGGCGGAGTAATTTTAAAATTTGTTTTAACTACATATAATCCTGAATCAGTATCCGAACCGATGATTTTTCCTGATGGAAACATGTATACTCCCCAGCAGCCTAAGTAATTGGTACTGTTATCTCTTTTATATGTATCATACCATGCGACTTCTGTTGGAACTATGGGATTTGATATGTTGACAATTCTTATTCCGGCAGTATAATGTGCTATCACAGCATAGTTTCCATATATCTCAACATTATGAACAATTGTTGTCGTTAAATTGGTTGGCTGCCACTGCGTCACATAAGTAAT
>JBBSDT010000463.1:0-2527 GCA_038240405.1 Ignavibacteria bacterium | reverse complement strand
TAAAACTCGTTTGACAAAAAATATTGAACTGAATATTCCGATTCTTTCTGCTGCTATGGATACGGTTACAGAAAGCGAAATGGCAATGGCAGTTGCCCGCGAAGGAGGTATGGGAATAATTCATAAAAATATGACAATTGACAGACAGGCTTCAGAAGTAGATAAAGTGAAAAGAAGTGAAAGCGGAATGATTATTGACCCGATAACTTTAACTTCGGATAAAACTATTGGAGATGCTTTAAAGCTGATGCAACAATTCAAAATTTCAGGGATTCCGATTATTGACAATAACAGCAAACTTATTGGAATACTTACTAACCGCGATTTAAGGTTTGAACCGGATGAAACTCAGCTCGTATCAGATATTATGACATCACAAAACCTTATTACAGCGCCTGTAGGAACGGATCTTGAAAAAGCTGAAGTGATACTGCAGAAATATAAAATTGAAAAGCTACCTGTTGTTGATAAAAAAGGTTTACTGAAAGGTTTGATAACTTTTAAAGACATTCAGAAAAGAAAAAAATTTCCATATGCATGTAAGGATAAGTTCGGCAGGTTAAGAGTAGGCGCTGCTGTTGGAATTTCTGCAGATACGATTGACAGGGTAAAAGAGCTGGTCCGAACCGGTGTGGATGTATTGGTAGTTGATACTGCGCACGGACATTCGCAGGGAGTTTTGGATATGGTAAAAAAAATTAAAAGTAATTTTGATGTTGAACTTATTGCAGGAAATGTTGCTACAGCCGGGGGAACGTACGACCTTATAAATGCAGGCGCAGATGCTGTCAAAGTTGGCATCGGCGCGGGATCAATCTGTACAACAAGGGTTATTGCTGGTGTTGGAGTACCTCAAATGACAGCAGTTATAGATTGTGCAAAGGTTGCAGCGAATTACAAAGTGCCTGTTATCTCCGACGGCGGTATTAAACAGACCGGTGATGTTCCTAAGGCAATTGCCGGCGGAGCTGATTCTGTTATGCTTGGCGGGATGTTTGCAGGGACTGAAGAGGCGCCGGGCGAAAAAATTTTGTATGAAGGAAGAAGTTATAAAGTTTACCGGGGTATGGGCTCGCTGGACGCTATGAAAAAAGGTAGCAGCGACAGGTATTTTCAGGATGTTGAAGATGATATAGATAAATTAGTTCCGGAGGGAATTGAAGGAATTGTCCCTTACAAAGGAAATGTTGGAGAAACTATTTATCAGATTCTCGGAGGGCTGAGAGCATCCATGGGTTATTGCGGAGCAAAGAACATTCAGGAAATGAAAGCTAAAACAAGATTTGTAAAAATAACTAATGCAGGACTCAAAGAATCTCATCCGCATGATGTTAAAATTACAAAAGAAGCTCCGAATTATGGATTAAGATAAAAGGAAAGTATAATTTTTTTAAATAATTAACCAAAAAATTAAAATGTATACAACAATTTCACCATTCTTAAAAGACTGGAAATATGAAAGTGATTCAACGATAAAGATGCTTGATAATCTTACCGAGGATTCACTAAATCAAAAAGTTACTCCCGATGGAAGGTCGCTTGGATTTATAGCCTGGCATCTGAGTCAAACTATTCCTGAAATGATGGGAAAAACAGGATTAAGAATAAATGGTCCTGCTATTGACGCGCCAATGCCAAATTCTTCTAAAGAAATAAAAGAAGCTTATGAGAAATCTTCCAAATCTTTTATTGACCAGATCGAAAAAGAATGGAATGACGAATCTCTTAAAACAGAAGATGAGATGTATGGAAATAAATGGAGCAGGGGATTAACACTTTTATACTTGCTGCTTCATGAGGCACATCACAGAGGACAAATGACAGTTCTTATGAGACAGGCAGGCTCGAAAGTACCTGGAGTGTACGGTCCCTCAAAAGAGGAGTGGACTGAATTCGGGATGGAACCGATGAAGTAAATTTTATATTGAAATTATGGGTTACATCCTCTGAATGATTAGTAATATTATTATTAATTGTATATAAAACTCAATCGTATAAATTAATTTAAATAAATAATGGACAGATTTCAAAATAATACAGGAGCAGTTGATGCTTCATTTTCGACTGCGACAACACGCAAATTTTTATTGAACGTATATAACTGGATGGCAATGGGCCTGGCTCTTACCGGAGTGGTAGCGTACGGTATTGCATCTTCAAGCTTTGTCTACGTAATTATGCAGCATCCCATATTATACTTCGGTCTTTTCATAGTTCAGCTTGGTATTGTAATGGGAATGAGTTTTGCTATAAACAAAATTCCATCAGCAGTGGCAATAGGCGCGTTCTTTTTATACGCCGCAATAACCGGAGTAACATTTTCAGTTTTATTCCTTGTTTATACAAGAGGATCTATTGCTTCAACATTTTTCATTTGCGCAGGAATGTTTGCCTCTGTAAGTGTCTTCGGGTATGTCACAAAGATGGATTTATCGAAATTCGGCACATATTTTTTTATGGCCTTGATCGGCTTAATCATAGCTTCCGTTGTTAATATTTTTTTAAATAATTCAACTTTATACTGGAT
>JBBSDT010000462.1:0-2527 GCA_038240405.1 Ignavibacteria bacterium | reverse complement strand
ATTGGGTGGAGCTGTTCCTATGGAAACATTATCCACATAAAGATTATTTCCATAAGCAGTTACAGCTCTGAATCTAATTTTATTTGTTCCAACGGGCAACGCATATTTTTTTGTGGACCATTGTGAAGCTGTTGGTGTAAATGGAGAAAATTGTGGCGGTGCAGTTACCAATGGACCTGAAACTCCACCAGCTAATGCCGCGCGGGTGGTGTATGTTGTTCCATTATTTGTTGAAGACTCGACAATTAATGAATCAACTTCTGTCTGATAAGTTGCATAAGCTTCGTCGAATTTTACCGAATCCCCGGCAACTGAAGCCGCAATTGTGGGAGTAACTAGAGATTGTGTCCCGGAGACAAAATCGTAAAAGTCCATTTCCGCTGAACCTGATCCTATTCCGTATCCGCTGGCAGTGGATCTTATCCAATACTGTGTACCAGTAAACTCAAGAGTCCAACCGGTGGGCGGAAACGTTGCACCTTCAAAATCCTGAAATAAAAATGATGTAACATTATCTGTGTAACTTGTTTTGGTGTTATACGTCTTATCTTGTTGTGTAATAATTGGAGTTCCTGACGAGTTTGGTAAATCTGAAGCCTTTTGCTTTGGCGTTTTATCCTGGATAGAAAAGCCAAGTAACAGAGCAACCAAAGCGATTGCTCCCAGATGAATAATTCTTTGCATGAATTTTACTCCTTCTTCTGAATTGTGTTTCAGAATTTTTTTAAGTTTTAGAAATGTGAATTTGCTTTAGAGGTTACGAGTTTTCGTAAATTTCTAATAATAAAATTAATTAGCAAGTTTGTAATTGAGGGATAAGTTTTTAAAGGGAATGAGGCAATAATCGGACACTACTCTCTGGAGCAGTTAGCAAGGATAGTTGGAGCAGTTAGAAAGGATAGTTGAAAACATTCTCCTAATTTGGAAGAGTTTTTTGAGTCATGGTCTGAATGTACTAATATAATTTTTTGAATTATTAAAAGTTATTATGATGTCTGAGATATCTACAAAATCATCTCCAGTAACATCTGTAAGTGTATAACCTTTAACTAAATTAGATGCGTCGTTATAAATTCTGATACAGAAATACGTATTAAGACTAGCACAAATGAATTATTTTTTTAATAATAACTCTCGTTAATCTCCATATCCAAACTAATAAATAGCTGAATAAGCCAACTCAAGAAATTGACACGATAGTATGAGATTCTTTAAATCACTTAACACTGGCTGTTATAACTATACTATGACAAAAATAGTTAAGGATTCACGTTAAAGAGAAATATTTACTTTATTTGAGCATACTTGTTCATACTTACTAATTTGATTGATACTAAATGACCGGAAATAGTGTCGGAAAGAGGTAGCTCCGGTTTGGGACCGGAGCTATATAAGAAGAATAATGTTGGATCTACTCCTTGAGAAGCAAACTTCTTGGAGAAGCAGACTTCTTTGCTTTAAATTACAGATTTGTTCTTCCTGGTGGTATGATCAGTAATTGTTTGTATATGTAAAATGTTAATTTTTTTTAAATATATAAATAGAGGTTTCTACTCAATCTGTATGAGTAAATATACTTAGAGCGGGATTATTTATTGGAATTAAGAGAACTCACAATTGCTTTAAAACAATTCAAATAAATTTGTTTGTGTAATAAGGACATAGGAGGAATCCTGCTTGCATTAATTTACAGCAATGCGTAAATGATTTCATTAAAAGATATTCTCTTCGTCTATGTTGAAATATATTTCCTTTCTATCTTATTTCTCTTTCTTCTATCCTTTGCTTTCTTAATCATTTTATAAATAAATACCACAATAAGAAGAAGTAACAAAAACGCAACAACAGGAACGAAAATTGATAGAAAAGAAATAGTAATTGAGGAGAGTGTTTCAATTGTTGAAACGATTGGATTCCCTAAACCGGTGGTGATGAAGGAGGAAAATGCACGTGCTTTAACTGTCAGAAGCTGGACATTTATTGCCGCTCCGCCGCCGGCAATAATCGAAAGAGTCCATTTCCAAAAAGGATTTATGTCCGTAAGAATTGAACTTGTCAAAATTATTCCCGCTATTAGTGCCAAAGGGGTTGAAATGAGATCGAGCATGTTATCAATCCAGGGATTATAGTATCCGCCTATCTCCACAATAGTTGCAACACCAAAAACAATTAATGCCGGATATGTTCCTATCCACGAAGTTTCATTTCCAAAACTAACCCATCCGGAAAGAGAAGCAATACTCATTACAAGAAAAGGAACAAATATTCTAAAGCCGCATGCGGCACTCATGCTTATTCCAGTAATTATACTTAATAAAATTTGCATATAGTTCTGATGAATTATTTAAAATATATATTTATTATTGAAATTTAAAGAAGATTGAGGATAGTCTATTTACATGCTCTGTACACGACAAAATTTTTATAACGTTATTAAATTCAAAGTTGTTATAAATTTTCTCCTCTAAGAGCTTTCTAATAAAAGTAGTTAGATAATCTAATCCGCATCTGAAAGTACTTTTTATTT
>JBBSDT010000461.1:0-2536 GCA_038240405.1 Ignavibacteria bacterium | reverse complement strand
TCATCACCTTCTTTTATATTTTCAATGGAAATAATTTGGAAGTACTTATCATCTTCAATTCCTGTATTAACAGGAATTTTTTTAAAGACGATTCCTTTTTTGACCTCACCTTTCTCTTTATCTAGCTCTGCCTGGCTTTTAGTTTGCCCTTGTCCTTCCTTTTCTTTTTCTTCTTTTTTTTCTTCTTCGCTTTCAACCTTTGGCAAAGCAAAAATTACATCTTTCATTTCATTTGTCTTCAAGAAAACAAATTTATTTTCTCCTTCGCTTTCTAGCGCGGACTTAGGGACTGCAAGCACATCTTTTTCATCTACATAAATCTTTGCTGTAACAAACATATTCGGAAGAAGCTTACCAAATTTATTATTTATCGTTACTCTTATCTTTACCGTTCTGCTTGCATCGTCGAAAATTTTATTAAGGTTTGAGATTATCCCATCAAATGTTTCATCCGGATATGTTGAAGATTCGATTACAGCTTTTTGTCCGATAGAAATTTTACTTAAATCTTTTTCGAATACATTTAAATACACATACACAGTAGAAGTATTTACGATTCTAAACATATCGGTTGTAGGATCAACAAACTGACCAACAGTTACCATTCTGGAGACAACGTTCCCGGATATAGGTGCTGTTACGGAGAAATATCTCTGAACATTTATTACTGTATCTTTATAATTATCATCAAATCTATCTTTAGAAATTTTGTAGCTCGATAATTTTTGTTCCAATGCTTTTACATTCGTTAACGCTCTTGTATAATTTGCCTCAAGCTCGGCAAGAGATTTTTTTGAACCAATGTTATCATCACTAAGCTTCTTTTGTCTTTCATATTCCTGCTTTGTATATTCATATTCATTTTTTGCTGTTATATAATCTGTTTGTATTCCTACGAGGTCCACATTTTCTATTATTGCCAAAACCTGTCCGGCTCTTACAAACGAACCTTCTTTAATGTTAATCTTTTTTATTCTTCCGGGGATTAGTCCTCCAACTTTTGAATCCTGATCAGGATCTATACTGACTTCTCCCGTTACTTTTATATATCCGGAAAGATTCTGATTTTCAACTTTTGCAAATTCAATTCCCATAAGCTTTATCTGGTCTTCAGTTAATGCGACTTCGGTTCCCTTGTCGTTTTCTTTTTTTTGTTCGGGCTTTTTTTCTATAACATCTATTTTATTATTTCCGCATGAAAGAAACAGCAAGCACTGTAAAAATATGAATATCCGAACAATATGAAGCAAAGTTTTTTTAATGTTTAAATTTCTTCCAATAAAAATTTTATTAATCATTTTATGTATTCTCCCGTTAACCTTTCTAAATTTATTATGGATATATTGTAATTATATACAGCATTGCTATATTGAACCTTAGCTTCATTAATTGTGTTCAAATCCTGCAAATATTCAACGTAGCCAATTGCTCCTTCCTCATAGCTCTTTTTTGCTGCCCGTAAAATTTCATCTGTCTCTTTAAAAACTTCATCTTTAAAAAATTTTAACTGTCTTAAATTATTTTCATACTCCTCAAATGCTTTGTATAAATCTGTTTCGATACTCTTTTTTAATACAATGTTTTCATTTCTTGCAATCGTAAAATCAAGATTAGTTCTTTTCATGCTTCCCGATTGCTTCCACCAAAACCATAGAGGAACTGTAACTCCAACTTCAAAACCCCATGAGCTTTCAAAATCTCTAATTTTTTTATGCGTGTATTCTAAAGAAATATCCGGAAGAATTTCTGATTTCGATAACGAAATCTGATTTGAAAACTTTTCAATTAAAAGATTTGAGATTTTTAATTCAGGATTATTTTGAATTGCCTTCTTCTTTAAATCTTCTTTCGATAAATGAAGCTCTTCAAATGCTTGCGCTTCCCTCGGTTCAATGAAGTAATCAACATTCATTATTTTTTGTAATTCAGCTTTAGAGATTTTAATCTGGCTTTCGATATTTTTTATTTCATTTTCGATTTTGATCTTATTTACTTTTGCTCCCAATACTTCGAGATTTGAAGTTGCACCGGCTTCGTATTTTTTACCTGCAACAAATAAAAACTCCTCGTTTATTTTTAAATTCTCCTTTGATATATCGAGAAGTTTTATGTTTAATAATAATTTTTCATAATTGAGCTTGATTTCTGAAATTAAATTGTTTGTTAGGTTATTCAATTCTCCTTTTGCAATTGTAATATCTGAATTCAAAACATCTGCTCTCAAAAAATATGTAGAAGGAAAATTAAATGTTTGTCTTACTCCATAAGTCATATTCTCGTAGTTCTTCAAGCTTCCTTTTATTCCATCATATCCAAAAAAGATTTGGGGGTTAGCAATCCCTGATAATTCTAACTTTACAGCTTCTTGTCTTTTTACTTTAAGCTGAGCCGATTTTATTTGCTGATTATTTTCTGTTGCAATTTTTATTATATCATCGAGTGCAGTTTTAGTTTGTGATGTGATAACTCAATAGAAATGTCATGCCTTTGAACTCATTAGAAATGTCATACTCTTATTTTTAAATTAATGTAAAGC
>JBBSDT010000460.1:0-2541 GCA_038240405.1 Ignavibacteria bacterium | reverse complement strand
GGCTTTCTCCTGTATTACAAATTTGTTGCATGAAAGCTCCTCCGGAATAACAAAGCATGAAGAAGTAGTTGAAGCCGGAAAAAAAGCTTATTCAAACTTTTCACGTTTGATGGAAAAAATAATTTCTAAATCTTCTGAAATATTAATTGATTACTGACACACATGCACACCTGTACTATCCGGAAATAATGAAAAAACTCGATGAGATTATTTTAAGAGCACAGGATAAAGGTGTTGATAGAATTATTGTTCCTGCAGTGGATATTGATAGTTCACGAATGGTTGTTGACCTGGCTAATAAATATGAAATAATTTATTGTGCCGTCGGTATCCATCCCTGTGAAGTCAATAACAATACCTTAGACGCAGTTAATGAAATTGAAAAACTTATTCAGAATGAGAAGGTGGTTGCTATTGGGGAAATAGGTCTGGATTATTACTGGGACGCTTCCAACAGTGATCAGCAAAAGGAATTTTTTAGTATTCAGCTGGAGCTGGGCAGGTCCTACGAACTTCCGGTAATTATCCATACCCGAAATTCGCTTAGTGATGCAATCAAAACTGTAAAGGACAAATATAGTGAAAATTTGCGAGGACAATTTCATTGTTTCAGCGGCAATCTGGATGAATTAAAAGAAATTCTATTATTGAAGGATTTTTTTATTTCCTATTGCGGAAATATTACTTATAAAAATTTTGCCGGTTTGGAATTGATAAAGAATACTCCTGGTGACAGGCTTCTCTCCGAAACGGATTCTCCTTTTCTTCCGCCAGTACCATACCGGGGAAAAACTAATGAGCCATCATTTATTACCCATACATTAATGAAAATTTCTGAAATAAACCAAATTGATTATGGCTTGCTGTTGAATAAGATTGAAAATAACGTAACCGATCTTTTCTTTCGAAAGTAATTTTAGGAGTTTTATTTTATTTGTAAAAATCTATATTTGCTAATTAATTTTTAATTAAAAAGAATATGAGAGCTTATTCCCTATTTAGCACAGACTCGGGCAGCGGAAATTTTCCACCACCACCACCTCCACCACCGAGCTTCAACCCACCACCGCCACCACCTAGCTATAATCCACCACCTCCATCGCCACCTTCTTATTCTCAACATACAGGACCGGGCGGAGGAGCAAGTTCAAACGCGGTAATTGCATTAGTTCTAGGAATTTTATCTTTCATTGCATGCGGAATTCTCGCTGCTATACCGGCCTGGATAATGGGAAGAAGAGAGTTAAACGAAATTAATGCAGGAAGATCTCCGGAAGCCGGAAGGACCATGGCGAAGATTGGAATGTGGCTGGGAATTATTAATATAATTTTAACTGTACTTGGCTTGTTCTTTGTAGCATTAGCTTTCATATTCGGGTTATTAAATATGAATGACTACAGATAGTTTTGAATAATTACTTTAATATTTAGGCAGCTTGTCGGGCTGCTTTTTTTATACCGATTGGAAATAAATTTTAAAAAATATGATCCTGAACTTCCTCTGGTAATACCGGAATATAAAACCACCGGCTCATCCGGGCTGGATATTTGCTCCTCCTCTGTGGATAAAATTGAAATAAAACCCCTGGAATCAAAACTAATTCCGACCAATATCATTCTGGAAATTCCGCCTGGCCTTGAAGCACAGGTAAGACCGCGCAGCGGCTTAGCATTAAATAAAGGAGTTACGGTCTTAAATTCACCCGGCACGATAGATTCTGATTACAGAGGCGAATTAAAAGTTTTATTGATTAATTTAGGCAAGGGCATTTTTGAAATAAACTTCGGAGACAGAATTGCTCAGCTCGTAATTTCCCGGTATGAAAGAGTTAGTCTTGTTCAGTCAGATACTGTTACAGAAACTCAAAGAGGTGATGGAGGTTACGGCAGTACCGGAGTTAATTAGTTTTATTTCTGCAGCATATACAAAACTCGAAATTGAATTACAGTAAACCCACAGCTAAAATTTGACAGGTCTTCTCTATATAGTTACTACTCCAATCGGCAACTATGCTGATATTACTTTAAGGGCAGTTCGGATACTCAATGATTCTGATTATATCGTTTGTGAAGAGTACAAAGAAGCATCAAAGCTTCTGCGATTTTTTGGAATTTCCAGGGAGTTAAAATCTTTAAATGAATACAATGAGGAGTTGAACAGTGAAGACATTTTTCAGGATCTTTTGGATGGGAAGAATATTTCGTTGATTTCAGATTGCGGAACGCCGGTCTTTTCCGATCCCGGTTATATATTGTTGCAGAAATGTTTAGAAGCCGGCATTCACCTTGATTTCATAGGAGGAGCTAATTCTTTAATGTCGTCTATCGTTTTATCCGGTTTTGATATTAGCAGATTTTACTATTATGGATTTTTATCTCAAAAGACTGACCTCAGAAAACAGGAACTCAGAGAGCTTAAACTCCTTGATAAAGTTTTTGCTATAATGGATGCTCCTTATCGCCTGAAAGCGCTGCTTAAAGATATTGATGAGATTATCGGCGACAGGCAGATTTGTGTTGCGTTTGATGTTACAATGCATG
>JBBSDT010000459.1:0-2542 GCA_038240405.1 Ignavibacteria bacterium | reverse complement strand
TCTGTAATTATAACAAACGACGGATGGTGGGGAAAATTTTTCGGAACATATCAGCACAACAGGTTTGCGGTTTTCCGGGCTATCGAAAACAGGAGATGGATTGCACGCTGCGCAAATACGGGCATATCCGATTTTATCGATCCTGATGGAAACATGTATGAAGAAACTCCTATCAATGAAAAAGCAAATATTATTTTTAATATTGGAATACGAAGAGAGAAAACATTTTTCACCGAGCACGGTGACTGGTTTTCGAAAATTTGCTTGTATACCGGCTTATTATTATTTGCATTAAGCTTTGCATTCAGACGGAAAAACAATTTATCCCCAGAGGTTCGTGTCTGAAGCTTTGACGCTCTCTTCTTTAGTTATTTCTTTATGCAGTTTTACCAGATCATCAGGAATTAATCTGCGCTGTTTTCCTGTATGATTTGGATCGTGTGGAGGTTTTATCTTTGGTTCCCCCTGTGGATCAATCTGTTTCTTTTCCATTACTTCCAGATTGTCTAACACTTCATCACTCAAATCATTTTGTGTTAATACTTGTACAGAATTATCGAGAGGAAGCGTTACCTCACTGAGATTATCAAAATAACTGTTAACTCCTCCTGCCAGTTTCTTTGAAATTAAAAATTCTATAGTTATATATTTGTTGTTGACAGGATTCTTCTTTGATACTAATTTAAATTCACCGAATTTTGGAATGATTAATTTTCCTTTTTTCCGGGTGTGAGATATAATATTTTCAAAAACATTGTCAATCACCACAGCAGCCTGATCAGCGCTTAAAGCAAACTCTATAGAAATCATCGAAGCCAATTGCTTTTTATTCATTTTTACTGTTAGTATTAATCTTTTTTAACGTGTTTTCTGATAATTCAAACTCAACGATATCCTCCGGAGGAAATACTGTTTTAATATCCTTGAGAAGCTTAATCTGCGGTTTCTTTCTGATTAGTCTGAAGCTGCCGAAATCTTCAATGGAAACATTGTTTTTATTCTTTAATTGAAATGAAATAAGACCGAATATTTTTTCTAAAATGGCTTCACATTTTTTTTTCTTAAAGCCTGTATGTTTAGAAATTTTCTTAATTAAATTTTCTGAATCCATTGGAAGTACTTTTTACCTGAAGTTTATTAACATATCAACAAATTCATTTGCTCTTAATCAATGCTTCAAACTGTTTTTCGTTAATGACCTTTACACCCAGGTCCTTGGCTTTATTCAATTTGCTGCCTGCATCATCCCCTGCCAGTACGTAATCCGTTTTCTTACTGACAGAAGAGCTTACCCTGCCGCCAAGCTCTTCAATAATACTCTGAACTTCATCTCTTTTATAATTTTCCAGAGTGCCGGTGAGAACAAATATTTTATTTTGAACATTTTTATTTGTTCCGGCAGGAAGCAATTTTTTTTCCTCTTCAAATCTGAGTCCCGCTACCCTCAGCTTATTTATAATTTCAATATTTTTATTATCACTAAAAAATTTAAAAACACTTTCGGCAATTTTCGGACCTACTTCATAGACACTCAGAATTTCTTCCTCGGAAGCTTTAGACAGATTGTCAATTGTCATAAAATGAGCAGCCAAAACTTTTGCAGTTCTTTCTCCAATATGCCGTATTCCGAGAGCAAATAATACTTTATCAAAAGGCTTCTTTTTGGATTCTTCAATTGCATTCAGAATATTTTCGACGCTTTTTTCCCCAAATCTTTCGAGCTCTTTTAATGCAGCCTGGTATTTGCTCAGGTCATAAATATCGGCATAATTTTTCAGAAAACCTTTTTCAAGAAAAATCTTTATTATGCTTTCACCCAGACCTTCAATCTCCATTGCATTCCGCTGAACAAAATGCTGAATTCGTCCGTGGATTTGTGCGGGACAATTGTAATTAGGACAGTAATAGTAAACTTCATTCAATGGTTTTTCAAGCTTTGTATTGCAAACAGGGCATACATGGGGAATTTCATAGGGCTTCGAATCCTTCTTTCTTTTTTCTTTTACAACACCGGTTACTTTGGGAATTACATCTCCTCCTTTTTCGATCCTAACATAATCTCCTATCCTGATATCTTTCCGGTTAATTTCATCAAAGTTATGAAGGGTAGCTCTTGAGATTGTAGACCCTGCAAGAAATACAGGCTGAAGATCAGCTACCGGCGTGATTGTTCCTATTCTTCCGACCTGGCAAAAAATATTTTTTAATTTTGTTTCAGCTTCCTTTGCTTTGAACTTATACGCAATAGCCCACCTGGGTGATTTAGAAACACTTCCAAGAGTGTCCTGCTGGCTTAGTGAATTAACTTTTACAACAACACCGTCAATTTCATAGGGCAGGTTATCACGAAGCTTTTCTATTTCATCACAAAAACTTTTTACTTCTTCTATTGAAGCTGATTTTTTATAATGTTTATTAATCGGGAATTTCAATTCTTCAAGAAGTATGATGCTTTCAAGGTGAGTTTTAATTTTAGCTTCTTCCGGATTTATGTAATAGGAAAAAAAGTTCAACGGCCTTGATGCAACTATCTTTGAATTCT
>JBBSDT010000458.1:0-2564 GCA_038240405.1 Ignavibacteria bacterium | reverse complement strand
GAAGTCAATTTACCATTCGTATGAAGTTGATGAAGGAGATATCATTTTTGTAAAAAAGGGAGCCAATCTTACCCACCAATTTTTTGATGATAAGTTTTGTGCCATTTTTATGTTTATTCCCGATGATTTTATAAAATCATTTCTGAAAAAAAATAGCGCTTTACTCAATACTTCACAAAAAAATCTTTTTGGGCAGGACGCAGTGCTGAGAATACAACCTGATGAATTGCTGGAGATATATTATCACTCTATACAATCATATTTATCATTGTCCCAAAAACCAAATGAACAATTGCTTTTATTGAAATTTGAAGAATTACTTCTAAGTCTTTTTTCAAATAAGAAACACCAGGACTTAACTGATTATTTTATTTCTCTTTGTCAAAACCAGGACGATCAAATGTGCATGGTTATGGAAGCAAACTTTGCTTATAACCTTAACCTTGAAAATTATGCTCAGTTATGTCACATGAGCTTGTCTACGTTTAAGAAATGTTTTAAGCAGTACTACAAGACTACTCCTGCGTTATGGCTTAAAAATAAAAAACTCGATCTTGCTCTTCAACATGTTCTTACTACATATATAAGCATCAATCAAATTTCTTTAGAAAGTGGGTTTGAAGATACTTCTCATTTTATAAGAGTGTTTAAAGAAAAATATAATCTTACTCCGCTTCAATACCGGCAAAAGTTTTCGAAAACAGTAATTGCCGAAGTTTAAACCTTGTAGTCGATTTATCTAACTTCTTAGTCCACGTTCTTACTCGTGTCTGCATCTACATTTGTTGCATAAAATTAAAAGATTTTTTAAAACAGAATAAACATAATAAAAATGTATACAAACTACATGTTAGATGAATCTAAAGAAACTACCCAAAGCGATGTTTCAACCAATCTCTTAATGCGTCATTTAAACTCCTTTATGCATAATGATTTGCAAGCCTTGATGTCAGACTACACAGATGAATCTGTTTTCATAACCCAGGATGCAACATATCATGGGCTTAACGAGATAAAAGGATTTTTTACAAACCTGATGATTCATTTTCCGAAACAGGAATCAAAATTTGAATTAGACAAAATGATAGTGAAAGATGAATTGGGATTTATTGTCTGGCATGCGAATACACCAAGCCTGGTGGTTTCAATAGGTACAGATACTTTTATCATAAAGGATGGAAAAATTTTTCAGCAAACGTTTGCAGGTAAATTGAATTTTATCAATTAATATTTTAAGAGGTAATTAATTCATTGAATACAAAATGATCTTGAAAACAAGTGCAACTATTTTTATCTAATTGCACAATCATTAAAACAGTAGTGCTTATTTGTTAGTGTATAAAATACATCCTGTAATAGTTTTTATTCCTAGTCAAAATATTTAAAGCAAAGCTTAACCTTTAGAGTCGATTTAATTGACCTTTTAGCCCATATCGACACCTTCTTCAGTAGCTAATTTTACAGAATAAATTTATTAACTAAAAAAATTAAAAGATGAAAAATTCAAAAGCGGTATTATCCGTAAGATTCAAATCTACTTATTGTTCTGAAGAACTATCTGATCTCTTTCACCAGCATCTTGAAGACTTTAAAAATGTGCCAGGGCTTATTCAGAAATATTATGTTGCTGATGAGAACAGCGAAACCGTTGGCGGCATTTATGTATTTGAAAATAAAGGCACCAGGGCTGCATTTTGGGATTCCAAATTAGCCAAAGGTATTCCAGCCACGTATGGCGTAAAGATGGAAACACTCAGCGTTGAAGAATTAGAAGTTACCATTGAATTAATGGAAACAATAGCAGCTTAAGAAAAGGTTAATCGTTATGGCCGAAGGATGTATTCCCGGCCATGACGCTTAATTATTACCGGTTACAGCTTTCAATACAAACATGTGTCACTAATAATAAAATAGGGAACCTTCCTGAACCAAATAGGGAATATCTCTTACAATAAACCATAAAAGCGATTGCAATTTTGAGTTTATTATTCGATTAAAACTTAAAACTAAAAAAGTTACAAAACATCTTGTTGGCAGGAATTTTAATCATTGCATCTTTCACACTTTCTGATGTGTTAAAAGTGAAACTGGAGAATAATTTTTTTGGTGGGTGCATTTAAGAGACTTGATAAACTAAGCATTCAATCACATATATATGGTAGCAACACACAAAAAGTGTTGGCTTTGATACAAAAATCATATAAAGGCGGGATTGCTCGGGTAAAATATCAATTGATTTTTGCAATGCGATGTTAAGCAAATTCTGTACATCAGCACTATGTGGCCTTTGTGTGCCATATTAGGTGACTGCGCATGAATAATTACCGGATGAATAGTGTAAGATTTATAAACACAAAAAAACATTGAACCATTTTTATGTATAAAAAAGTATAAACAACAGAAACAAAATGAAAAAAATAATTTTATTCCTGAGCATCATAATGCCTGTAATAACAATGTCCCAAAAAATAATTACGGGTAAAGTTTATGATGCCTCCAACAACCAGCCCCTGGCACGGGCAAGCATTGCTATGAAGAATGCGAATGCAGGAACAGTTAGTGGT
>JBBSDT010000457.1:0-2567 GCA_038240405.1 Ignavibacteria bacterium | reverse complement strand
TAGCTCTGCCATTGCTTCTCGTTCGCTCATCATGCCCATTAAATCTTCGGCATCTTTGCTTTTGTAACTTTCGCTGTAATTGCTTCGGTCGCTGACCGTGCCGTTTAAATATTCTAAATCCATAGGTGTATCTTTTTTTTCTGTATAAGGCTCTTCGTAATCAAAGGATTTAACCACACAATCAATCGTTATGTATTTGCCATTACCAATCGGTACAATGGGGTAGATGTGTTGAAAGTGGTCTTCTCCGTATTTGGTTATTCTCAGAACGTGTTTAATTTTTAGATTGCATAAAATACTTGAGATAAAAACGGTGTAGCACAGCCGCTAACCATCAAAAAACGTCATAATTATTGCTTTAAAGCAATGTATAGCGAAATTACCTAAATAAATTTAAAGTAGCAAGTAAAACGAGAGCCAATTGGCTGTCGTTGGGCAGAGAATCTGCTCCAATATCCGCTAAACTTCTCTGACATCTTCGGACATTAAATCCGAATGCTTAAAAGCAAAGCCAACAGAAGCCAAATTACATATAAACCTTACTCTGTATAGGCTTCGTGGCACAACGTATGATACACACCCTGCACCGCCCAATGAAGGAGCGGATTACAAAAACAGAGTATAAACTTAAAACAAAAACGAAAAATGAAAACAACAGAAAACAAAACAGCAGAGACCACGGTATTAAAAGACAATTACTTGATGGTATCGCCAAGCCTAATTGTAGCCGATGAGCAAATAAACCCACGTTCAGAGTACGGAGACATTGAAGAGTTAATGAACTCGATACTTGAAAACGGAATTCGCAACCCTTTAAAAGGCTATAAAAACGGAGACAAGATTATCCTGAAGGATGGTCACCGTAGAATGCGAGCGGTAAACCTTGCTTTAACCAAAGGGCATAAAATTGAACGAGTGCCTGTAATTATTGAGCAGGGCGCATTAAATGATGAAGAGCGAACCTTAGAGTTTTTGATTTACAACGATGGTAAACCATTAACGATGCTCGAACAATCCGAAGTAATAAAACGCCTTTTAAACTTCGGTTGGAAAACAACCGATGTAGTAAAGAAAACAGGCAAAGCAAGAGGCTACATTGAAAACCTGATTATGCTTACAAAAACAAGCATGAAAGTTCAGCACCATATTAAAGAAGGGAAAATAAGCGCACCGCATTTTTTTAGCGAAAAGTGCCGAAAATGTTCGAATTTTCGAACAGTCGTTAAAAATCATAATAAATTGATTTTTTAGAAGTATAAAAGTTAGAAAAACAAGAAAATCATCCTGAGTTTAATTTTTTTAATTTTTCAAACAGACACACTTCGCCCATCAATTTCAGATTTCAAAAAAAAGACATCAAAGAACAAGACCTATTATTTTCAAATTAGGATAGAGCCCTAATTTTTTTCGATAACAGAATTAGACATAACCTAACCAAATTCAAGAATAGGTTTTAAGATAGGTATTTGGCAAGGCTTCATGCAGTTATACTCTTTGTTGGTCTGCATTCGTTTTTGCATACTATCTTTATATTGAATAGTATATTCATCCATATCAGGTTCAAACTTAGTCAACGAAACAATTAAAACTTTAAATGCAATTCATTCTGTTGATAATGCAGGTAATGGAGGACCTTCTCCCAAAGAAGTAGTTGAGCATTTAGCTAATACCAAAGATATAATAATAAAGATACATGTTAATATTGAAGGGGGATTTGCAAGCGATAAATTTACTACTGGTGAGGATGATAAAAAAGGTGATATAAAATTTGACCCATTTGGTGGCGGAGAAATAATAGACGATAAAGGAAAGTTAACAGGTGAAAAGATTTCACCCGCTGTGGCTTTAGCGCATGAATTAAAACACAGCTATAATTATGTAACTGACCCAAAGGAATTTGACAAAAATATAGGACACAAAAGCGACCCTAATTTTAAAAATGACGAAGAAAAAAATGCGACAACAACAACAGAAAAAGATGTAGCTAAATCGAAAGGGGAAGGTATAAGAAAGAAATATTCAGGTAAACTCATTCAACAATATAATACTTCTGGTTCTACATCAACGACTCCGTTAAAGAAGACAGTACCAGTTAAAAACAAATTAAAACTCTAAAGCAGATAGTTACAACAGCTATCGATGAGGGGTACGTTGAAAGATTTACATGGAAAAGCATTAAATCAGAAAAAAAAGATGTTGATTCAGTATATACAGATTTTAACGAAATACAAATGCTTTATAATGAGCCATTCACGAAAACAACAGAAATACTAGTTAGGGATAAGTATGTTTTAAATTGCTTTCTTGGAATGCGTTATAGTGATTTAAATAAACTTGAACCTCATTTTTTTGTAAAAAAAATATAGGAAACAAGGAGTTTGTTGTTTATTCAGGAAGGGCAAAAAAAACTGATCATAAAATAGAATTTGCAGTGATTTTTATTTTAACTTAGCTAACACAAACCCCGATAGTGTGAGCGGAAACTTCCCAGTAATATCTTATGATGCTAATAATACAAATGGCTACTCGTTTTACTGGCTTGGGCATACAGGGCATTACAGTTATAC
>JBBSDT010000456.1:0-2567 GCA_038240405.1 Ignavibacteria bacterium | reverse complement strand
TTATAATAATTATAAAATTATAGTCAGTCAATCTATTGGATAAGAGAATCCGTTATTTAATTTAAGCGATAAATATTAAAAAAATAAAAAATGAAAAGATCATATATAATAATATTTTTGATAGCAGCTTTATTAATTTCCTGCACAAGGAATAATTCGAAAACCACACCGTCAGCGTCGGAGAATTCGCGCAATACTGATACTTCAGTAAAGAATGTTGCCAATAATATTTCCGATACATCTAAATTAAGTAAAGCTACATTTGCAGCAGGCTGTTTCTGGTGTGAAGAAGCAGTATTTGAGAGCGTTAAAGGAATAGGTGAAGTGGTATCAGGTTACTCAGGAGGCAAAACTAAAAGTCCCACATATGAGGAAGTTGGTTCAGGAACTACAGGGCATGCAGAATCAATCCAGATATACTATGATTCAGAACAGGTTAGTTATCCAACTTTACTAAGAGTATTCTTTGCTTCTCAGGATCCGACACAGGTAAACGGGCAAGGTCCGGATCATGGTACACAATACCGCTCAATTATATTTTATAGAAACCAGAATGAAAAACAATCTGCAGAGAAATATATTTCCGATTTAAATAAATCAGGAAAATATAACGGTCCGATTGTTACGGAAGTTGTAGCATATAATGAATTCTGGCCGGCAGAAAAATATCATCAGGATTATATAATACATAACCCTGATGATCCTTATGTTCAGCATGAATCAATTCCACGACTACGCAGAACTCAGAAACAAATACCAGAACTTCTAAAACCCGAGCGGTCTATCTTAGAAAAGTGAAGATGTTTTTTTAAAAAAATAATTTCGGCTAAAGCCGGACTGTAACATCATTTCTCCCACGACCTAAAGGTCGTGGGAAGTAAAAACATTACTTCAATAGTATTAATTTTTTTGATTCTACAAATTTATCAGTCAGTATTTCATAGTAATAAATTCCGCTGTTAAAGCTGTTTGCATTCCAGCTTACTGTATATTTCCCCGGAATTTTATAGCCATCAATTCATAAACCAAATGTTCTTCCAAACTTCAGTATATCATAATCATACTTCTTTCTTATTTTATCCACCTTCTTCATTAAACTTTCTTTTTTATTTATATCCTGAAAAATATTTCCCTGCATAGAATCGTCACCGGTAATAAAGTCTGAAAATTTAATTCCAAGCAATCTTATTTTTTTTTTGTTGAGCAGCATTCTATCGAGGATCTTAACGGCATCATCATAGAAATCAGCTTCAAGATTCGAATATTTTTTCCCGGTAAAGGAATTCTGATTAACTTTGAAATCAAAATATTTTATCTTAACCGTTATGTTGCGGCTTTTCATATTAACAGCCCGAAGCTTTTCGCAGCATCTTTCCATCAAATAGTATAACTCGGATAAAAGAAATTTTCTGTCTGAGGTATCTTTAAAAAAGGTATTTTCCTTTGACAGGGATTTTCGTTCGTCTTCATTTTCACTCACGACATTGTTTCCTTTTCCATTTGCCACATTCAAAAGAAAAGTGGTGTGTATACCAATTTCATTTTCATAAAATGATTTATCAAACTTCAAAATATCACCGATGAGATTTATACCGTACTTTCTAAGCTTTAACTGTGTTGCTTTTCCGACTCCAGGAATCTTATCAATAGGCATAGTGCTTAAAAAATCCCTTTCATTGTCAAATGGAATTACCGTAACTCCATCAGGCTTATTTATCTTTGACCCTATCTTAGCGCATATTTTATTTGCTGCTATGCCGATTGAGCATGTAATTTCCAAAGTTTCTTTAATTTCATTCTTGATTTTTTTGGCCAGACTGAAATAGTCATTATTATAAAAATGTAAAACACCCGTAACATCGAGAAATGCCTCGTCGATGCTCAGAGGTTGAATCAACGGGGTATATTTATACAGAATCTGCTTTACTCTTTTTGAATAATCCGAATATAAACCCTTTGTACACCTGATAAAGTTTGCTTCCGGTACAAGAAGCATTGCTTTTGACAGGGCCATTGCTGTTCTGACTCCTTTATTTCTCGCAAGATAATTGGGACAGGATACTATGCTCCTTATATCCTGTCTGGTTCCCCCAACCACAAGGGGCTTATTTCTTAAAGAAGGATTAATTGCTTCCTCACATGAAGCAAAGAAAGCATCCATATCTACATGGAAAATTATTTTGTGTTTGGTTGCCTGCATTTGAATAACTTACTTCAATTCAAAAATTATTTCAATATGAATATAAATACAATTTATAGAGATTTACTATATGAGCAGGGGATCTGTAACGAGAAAAAGATGCCTGATGGAAAATCGACCAATCTTTTAATAGCAACAACTGCATATCCATAAAATTTTTCTTAACGCTTTCAAACTAAAATTTTTAACGCCATTATTTCACCAGTCGTGTCCAAATTTATTTACTTTTATTGTTAATTGAAGAATAGTTAGGAGTAAGGAAATAATAATTGAATATTTTTGTCGTAAGATTTTCATTTTATCGCTTTATATTTTATTTTGGTCTTTTCGCATCTCATTTTGATTAGTTCCGGAAACATTTTGGGTA
>JBBSDT010000455.1:0-2578 GCA_038240405.1 Ignavibacteria bacterium | reverse complement strand
TTTTCTTAGACGGGTAGGTATTCAACAGACTTATTGCATATTTTCTATTGTAGTCACATACTTTACAGAACTCATCAAGGATTTTCTTTTTCTGCTCTCTATTTGCTGCTATATATCTTTGATGTATTTCTTTGAGATATTCTAATCTAGTGTTTTTGCTCATAATAATTTTACCGTTTTTAAATAAAAACTACGGTTAGATTAATTATGAGGCAACGACCTGTTTTTTCCTCTCTCTTGGGTTAGATTAATTATGAGGCAATGCGTTAAACCTATGGTATTTCTATCTATGTTGCTTCTTAAATTCAAACGTTATACGTTCGTGTCACACCTTGGAAGATCAATAAAGAAGGAATCAAACTTATAAAACAAGTATGAACGAAAATACCATTTCCTTTAGTTAAACATCCCCAAAAAAGTTTTTTTAAACATAATTTAAATCACGCCCCAAACTTTTATGAAAAAGTTCATAATTATAGTTGGATTGCTTTTAATTTTTTCTTGTGTCAAGGCACAGGTTACACAGGAATGGATAGCGATCTTTAGAACAGAAACCGGTTATAATTCTCCCAAAAAAAGTGCTATAGATAAGTTTGGAAATTTAATTGTTGCAGGGAATAGTGATAGTGCTGATGATTACGTAACACTGAAATATTCACCAGAGGGGAATCTTATTTGGAAAAGAACTTATAATGGACTTGGTAACAATTATGACTATCTAACTGCGATGATATTAGATGATTCTGCTAATGTGTACGTTACAGGAGTTAGCTGGGAAGGTATTTCTAACGGCAAATATAATTGGGTAACAATAAAATATAAACCGAATGGAGATACTGCCTGGATACGGAGCTTCGACTGGAGCGCCCATCAACAGGATGAATGTTACGGTATGGGATTAGATAAGAATCATAACTTATACATTGTCGGATTTTGTCAGATTTCATCATTTCAATATGAAACGGCTTTAGTAACTATAAAATATAATTCGGCAGGAGTGTTTCAGTGGTCGGAAAGTTATTTTCCACCCCTTTCACATAGATCTAACTGGGGCTATTCTGTAGCAACAGATGATTCGGGCAATGTATATTCATCAGGATATGGAGCTGTTCCCACTGGCAATGAAATAGTAACAATTAAATATGACACAAATGGAAATGAGAAATGGATTAAAAAATACCCTACATTTTATGGCGATTATTTAAAGCCAACTTTTTCTTCAGTAGATAAGGAAAATAATTTAATAGTAGTCGGATACAGCTATCAACTAAATTATTATGACATTGTAACACTTAAATATAGTAAGGAAGGAGATTTAATATGGAGTCGCCTTTATGACGCGGGAGATTATGATATAGCAAGCGCTCTATATATTGACTCTCATTGCAATATACTAATTGGTGGATGGACTTTTCGCAATGCAGCAGCAGACTTTCTGATACTAAAATATGCTCCTAATGGCGATACATTGTTGATAAAAAATATAGACGGAGAGGGGGAGAGTTCTGATGAAGCATATTCAATTGCATCCGATGACTCCGGGAATATTTATGTAACGGGAGCTTCTCAATCTACATCGTTCCGGGATGATTATTTAACAATAAAGTTAACTTCCGAAGGTCATGTTATCTGGTCTAAAATTTACAGAACAACAGGCGAAAATTTTTCATATTGCTTAAGCCTTGATAATTCAGGAAGCGTTTATGTGTCAGGCCAGGGTGATATAGCGAATGGCTCAATAGGAATAGTAACTATAAAGTATTAGCAGCTAACCGGTATTCAAATAACGGAAAACAACGAACCAATAGATTACAAGCTAAGTAATTATCCAAATCCTTTTAATCCAAATACTCAGATAAATTTTTATATTCCTAATAAACATTTTATAAAGTTAATTTTATACGATATTTCCGGAAGAGAAATGGAAGTACTGGTAAATGAATATAAAAGCAAAGGAGAATATAAAATTAAATTTAACAGTTTTAAATTATCCAGTGGAGTTTACTTCTATACATTATTCTCAGAAGGAGAAATAATTAAAACGAATAAAATGCTTTTAATAAAGTAAATAAATATTAAAAAGGATAGATGATAAAATTAAGTTTGCATAATTGTAATGAAAAAAATATTTTAAAATTAATTTAATTCGGAGGTTAATAAAATGAAATTTAAATCTTCTTTATTTACGGAAATTGTTTCTAGAAAGTATTATTATTTTTTGGTTTTTTTTATAATGATGATTTCCTCACCTTTAAGCTCCCAAATTACAAACCCTATATACGGTGATCCTAACCTTTTCTGTGGAATGAATAACATTACGAATAACTCAGTTACTTATCCTGTATTTCCCATGGAACATGATACGTTAAAAGTATTGGTTGTATTTTGCAATTTTCCAAATGATGGATTTGACGTCACAGGAAGTACTATATGTCAATATTGGCCTGCCAGTCAATCTCAAAATAAACCTTCATGGGCAGATTCAATAATTTGTCCTACAACTACTAATGTGTGGAATAGAAACCTGACAGGATTATTTAGAGATGCAAGTTTGAGTAAATTTTTTCTCATTGGAGAT
>JBBSDT010000454.1:0-2582 GCA_038240405.1 Ignavibacteria bacterium | reverse complement strand
CTGTGTTTACCACATTTAGTTATTTCCAATAATTCCTCGCGCTCTTTGGTAGTTAATGTTACTTTATACTTTACCATAATTTTTTTGGTAAAGATACAAAATTTCATTTATACGTCATAGTAAATTTGACATGACACTAGTCTTTAGGTGCAGGATTTATGTTTTGAGACAAACTCTGACGTAGGAAAGTAGATACAAGGATAAATAATTTCAGGTTTAAATCTTTTAGCGAAAGGAAAACCAATAGAAAATTTCAGATGGTTAGTAGTCACGGGAATCTACAACCAGAAGTACTGTACAGCCATTTTTAGTATGAAGTGGTTCATGCGAGCTCCCGCCTTCGGCATGATGAAAATCTCCCGGTCCTAAAATTTTTCCTTCTGCATAAAGATCGCCTTCGAGAACATAACATTCTTCCGCTCCGCTGTGGTGATGAGCCGGGTATTGAGTGTTGGCAGCAAGCTGCATCATTAACATTACATAATTTTTTTCTTCATTTACCGATAAAGTTTTAACTTTTATTCCCTCAATCTCATGCTTTATCCAATCGCTTGTGTCGGCATAGATAAAATCAAATACCTTTTTCTTATCCGATTCTTTTTTTAGCGAAGTCTGCGATTTAATTTTATTAAGAAGTTTTTCCTTTACAGTATCGAAAGAAAAGGATTCCTTTGGAAAAGTATTTAAAATTTTGGGGAACAGGGATGTCAGGTTGTTAAATTCGTTTGCAAATTTTTTTACATCACTTGTTGAATTACTGAATTCTGATTTTAACTGATCGCCTTCTTCTTTGCCAAGCAGGCTAAGAGAATCCAAAATAATAGTTTCTTCTAAATTTTTATATAAATTGTTGTTCGCCATTATACTAAATTTTTAAGTTGTTCTCTTAGAAATAACATTGCAGCCCGCATTCTGGTTTTGACCGTTCCCAGCGGCATGTTAAAATGCTCGGCAAGCTCTGATTGGGAATATCCTTTGAAATATGCATACTCAATAAGGTCCCGTTGATTTGAATTAAGGGACTTTAAGGCATTTGTTATCTGAATTTTCTCCTGGTTAAGGGTGGAAATTTTTTCAGGATCCGGAGAACCTGAATCATCCGATAAATCAAAAAATCTATCTATATCAACTTCAGTGGAGCGGTTTTTGAAACTCTTGCTTCGCAGCCTGTCGATTGACTTATTTCTTGTAATGCGGGTGATCCATGCTATAGGATTACCCAGGCTTTCATCATATGATGATATCTTTTCCCAAATCTGTAAAAAAACTTCCTGGAGAAGATCTTCTGCCTCAGCTTCATCTCTGAGTATATAATAAATAATTGTATATAAATACCTGGAATGAAGATCATATAATTCACTCAATGCATCAGGATCACGATCGGTGATTCTTCTGAGTATCATAAGTTCTTTCCGCCCGTCCAGCGGATTTGAAGATACTTCCGTTTTGTTAATGTCGGAAATTTGGGCCATTAAAAAATCTCTGTTTCTTAAATTATTAAATTAATTTTTCATTCAGTTCGTAGAGTATTCTGTTAAGATCGTGTCCGAAAATATTATAAGCCCTGGAAGCCCCACCCTTATTTACAAAAGGAGGCTGGTTAAAACTTGTCATATTTATTTCAAGGAAGGACGAAATATATGTTTTCATCATTTTGAGCCATTCCAATTCATCTTCTGTAAAAATCCTTCCGTTAGAAACATTGGAGTTTATCCAATCATTAAATTTCCTGTCTACTTTATCCCTGAATGGTTCAAGAACATCTATCTTTCCCATCGCAAACTGTGTAAGGGCAATAATGTTTGCGGGGTTTTTCAATTCGCCGATTGGCCTTACTCTTGCACTGTCAGTGCGGTAATATGCGTTCCATATTTCATCAGGAGAGATTTCATAGGGAGGCTTTCGCAGTTCCCTGGATAATGCTCTTACTTCATCGAAATTTAATTTAAGATGACCGTTGGTGTTGTTCATTATTGATCTCAGAACAGCCATGTCCTTCTTATTTGACTCAATGAAAATTTTAAACCTGTATATTATATCGTGCGACCTCTCCTTTGCTGCTTCTTCAAGTGAAGAGGTATTCATCAACTGTGTATTTCGTTTCTTAATTTCCAGTATTAAGTAGCGAAATTTCGAATCATCGAAAGGTCTGCATGCTTCAAATATTAATTCCTCAATTGACTGCTTCATGTCTTTATCCGATGGACTGTATGCTTTCTCTCCCTTGGCGAATTTTAACCTTGCCCTCTCCAGATGCTTTTCAACATCCAATGATGAAATCATATTATTTATTATTTCCTTAAGGTTGTCGGCAGGCGGGTCCAGATGTGATCCTACGTTTTTGATCTCTTCTTTGTCTTTGTCAGTAAGATTTTTTTCAATCCGGGTTAAGCCTTCTATTAATGATGTAAGAGTGCTTTCGTCCCTGATTCCTATTGCAACCGACTGAACTAACGATTCCATGGTAAACGCCTTTACGACCTCCTGTACGGTTTCCTTTTTCGTAGGTATCGCAGATATTTTTTCTACAGCCATATAACATAAAAAGGCTAATGGGATAGCTGCCCCGATATCGGCTATGT
>JBBSDT010000453.1:0-2588 GCA_038240405.1 Ignavibacteria bacterium | reverse complement strand
AGGAGCAAACTTATAAAAGAACTCTTTAATTCATATAAAAATGCAAAAGAAATAGTTTGGGTACAGGAAGAACCTGAGAATATGGGTGCGTGGAATTTTTTAGCCTTACTCCTTCACCGTGATTTGAGAAGTGACCAGAATCTTTATTGTGTCAGCCGGGAGGAAAGCGCCAGCCCTGCAGCCGGGTCCCTCAGCGTTCACAATGAAACACATAAAGAATTGCTACGAAAGGCTTTTTCAAAAGACATTGTAAGGGCAATCTAAATATAAAAGCAAAGTAATATTGTACTTACATCATAAATAATTTATTCTTCTTCCGTTCTTAATATCATTCAATCATGTCAAAAATTATTTTACTCTGTTTTTTTATAAATACTCTTAATTTAAACAATCTAGCTTTATCCCAGTCAGGATACAGCTATCCCCCTACAAAAAAAATTATGCATAAAGATACTTACTTCGGAACTGAAGTTGACGACCCTTACTCATGGATGGAAGATATGCAAAGCGCCGAAGTAAAGGAGTGGGTAAGTGAAGAAAATGCTGTTACGGAATCATACCTGAGTAAGATTCCATTCAGGGAAAAAATACGGCAGAAAATTACAGACTTATGGAATTACAATCGATATACTGTTCCGTTTCGCGCCGGTGAATTTTATTTCTTTTTTAAAAATGACGGGCTTCAAAATCAAAGTGTACTATACAGGCAAAAAGGCCTGGAAGGAAAACCGGAGATCTTTTTGGATCCGAATAAATTTTCAAATAATGGGACGGTTGCTATGGGTGAAACCAGTCTTTCATGGGATAATAAATACCTGGCATATTCTTTAAACCGGAAAGGATCTGATTGGATGGAGATATATATAGCAGATGTTGTCACAGGAGAACAATTAAAAGATACGATTCAGTGGGTAAAATTTTCCGGAATAAACTGGAAGGGTAATGGTTTTTATTACAACAGGTATGATGAAGGCTCAGGCGACAAGCTCAAGGAAAAAAATCAATCGCCTAAGATTTATTTCCATACCATTGGTAGCAGGCAATCCGAAGACCAGCTAATATATGAAGATAAAGAACATCCCGAAAGATTTATTTCAATGTTTACAACAGAAGATCAAATATATCAATTTTTGTCTGTGAACCAAAAAGGAACTCGGGGAAATACCTTATATTATCAGGATTTAAGAAAAGCTGATTTTACATACAAACCTATAAATGAAAACTTTGAAAACAGCTATTATGTAATTGCTACAAATAACGATGAAATTTTTTTGCAGACTAATAATAATGCAGCAAACTACAGATTAATAAAATTTATTCCTTCAACAAATCAATTTTTTGACGTTATTCCCGAATCAAAAGAGGTTATGAAATCCTCGAACTATTTCTCAAACAAATTAATAGTTGAATATATGCAAGATGCATATTCAAAAGTCAAAATATTCGATAAGGAAGGAAAATTTGAAAAGGAAATAGCTTTTCCGACTCTGGGAACTGTTTCAGGATTTGATGGAAGAAAAGAGGACAGCAATTTATTCTATAGTTTTGTTTCATTCAACTATCCCACCTCAATTTACAAGTACAATATTAGTGATAATACTTCTTCAGTTTTTCACAAAGCAGAAGTTAAGATTAATCCTGAAGACTATGAATCTAAGCAGGTTTTTTATCCCAGTAAAGACGGTACAATGATTCCATTATTTCTTGTATATAAAAAAGGGATACAATTGAATGGCAGCAATCCAACATTACTTTACGGATATGGCGGATTTAATATCAGCATGACGCCAACCTTTTCCGCAATCAGAACATTATTTCTTGAAAGTGGTGGAATTTATGCTGAGGCATGTTTGCGTGGTGGAGGTGAATATGGAGACGACTGGCATAAAGCGGGAATGCAGTTAAACAAGCAAAATGTATTTGATGATTTTATAAGCGCAGCAGAATACTTAATAAGAGAAAAGTATACTTCATCTGAAAAACTGGCAATTCAGGGAGGCTCAAACGGGGGATTGCTAATAGGTGCAGTTATAAACCAGAGACCGGATCTTTTTAAAGTTGCATTACCCGCTGTAGGAGTAATGGACATGCTGAAATTTCATAAATTTACAATTGGCTGGGCATGGGTAACAGACTATGGCTCAAGCGATGATTCCATTAATTTTAGAAACTTGTTTGCTTATTCTCCCTTGCACAATATTAAATCCCAGAATTATCCGGCGACTTTAATTACTACTTCCGATCATGATGACAGGGTTGTTCCTCTTCATTCGTATAAATACACAGCAACACTTCAGGAGAAAAATAAAAGCGATAACCCGATATTATTAAGAGTGGAGACTGACGCCGGACATGGTGCTGGAAAGCCAACTTCCAAGGCAATTGATGAACAAACTGATATATGGAGTTTCATATTCTATAATCTCGGAATCGAGCCACAATAACGCTTGTTATTTTTTCTTTCACTATGATTACAATCTTGACAAGATTGACACGATTTATTCTAGTGCCGTTTCAAATTAAGGAACCCACAAAATTGGATAGCAAATCATATTAAGATACTGCAAGTTACAAGAGTTTCTTAAAGT
>JBBSDT010000452.1:0-2614 GCA_038240405.1 Ignavibacteria bacterium | reverse complement strand
GACTTATTGAGCATTTTATATACATGGTTAACATTGAGGCATCCGGTTTATTTTTCTAATTCTATAAGAAAAACTTTAAAAGGGAAATTAATAGCAGATGGGTTATGCTTTGTTGGGGTGTTCTCAAATAAACTTGCTTTAGATCCAAAAGCAGGCGGGCAATTCAGGATTTGGAAAAGTGCAACAGTTCATTTTGAAAATAACATTCGTATTGCCAGAGGTTGTACCATTTTTGTAAAAGGTAAATTAAGTATTGGAGAAAATACATACATACAGCCTAATGCAAATATTGTAGCTAACAGTGATGTTTTTATTGGCAAAGATTGCGCTATCAGTTGGAATTTTCAGGCTTTGGATGACGATTTACACACAATATTTATAGATGGTGTGGAAAAAGAAAAGTCAAAAAAAATTTTTATTGGTAACAAAGTTTGGATTGGAGCAAATACAACAATCCTGAAAGGTTGTCAAATAGGCAATAATTGTGTAGTAGCTTCAGGAAGTGTTGTATCCGGAATTTTTCCTGATAATGTATTAATCGGTGGCATACCCGCAAAAATTATAAAACAAAATGTTAACTGGAAATAAAATAAAACTGTTTCTTACAGACGTGGATGGAGTGCTTACCGATGGCGGCATGTATTACAGCGAAAATGGAGATGAGTTAAAAAAATTTAATACCCGTGATGTAATGGCAATTGAGTTATTGCGGAATGCAGGAATAAAAACAGGCATCATCACTTCAGAAAATTCAAAAATTGTTGAGCGCCGGGCATCCAAATTAAAAGTTGATTTTTGTACCAGGCAAAAAGAGAAGGCGGTAAACTTGTTGCTGCAAATGAAATATGCGCAAAAGAAAACATCACTAAGAAAACGTTGCTTACATTGGCTATGATATAAATTGTATTGATTTATTAAAGGCAGCAGGAATGGCTGCATGCCCTGCCGATGCAATGTTTGCCGTAAAAAATATCAGCAATATTCATGTGCTGAAGATGAATGGCGGTGAAGGTGTATTGAGGGAATTTGCTGAATTGATTTTAAGAGAATTAGGCGCAATGTAATTTTTTATTAAAAAGCTAAGATTTAGAAACATTAATGTAAGATTAAAATTAATCCCATTTGTTGAAAACCTTGTCTGGTACGGGTTCAGTTCCCTCTCTTTTGGAGAGGGTTTGGGTGATGTTAGACAAGCAGAATAAGTATTGTAAGCATTTTGTCGGGCAACAATTATTTATAAATCAAGAATATGCAGGAAAAGAAAACGTTTAAAAAAGATTTGACATGGGAAGAAAAAGCAAATGAGAATCCATTATTTGCTATCATGTCTGATAAAATTTTTGAAAATAAATCAAAAGAATTTGATGCCAGTGATTTATACGCTTTTTACAAAAAAGGAGAAATGCTTTGGAAAAGATATTTTTCAAATTTAATAAACGAGGATAACCTACCCTTAGAAAAGACTGTTTTAGAATTTGGGTGTGGTATGGGAAGACTACTTGCTAACCCAGCATTAATGGGTTACAGGTGCATAGGACTTGATATAAGTGAAACTCAATTAAAGTTAGCTAAAGAACATTTTCCTGTAAAATCGAATATAGAATTTATTAAAGTTGATGCTAAAAAGCAATTTGAATTAGCATCAGAAAGTGCAGATGTAATTTATTCTTATGCAGTTTTTCAGCATATCAAATATTTGTCTGATTTTTATTTTTCATTAAATGAGTTAATAAGAGTTCTTAAAAAAGGAGGTTTAATTAGAATTCAGTTCAGGGCGCCAAATAAATACTCATCTAACTTTACATCCTCCGGTTTTAAAACTTTCAATTTCGAAAAACAATCTGTTATTTTTTATTGGAAAAAGTTATTTGGATTACCGCTGCCTGTTTTAAGAAGATATGAACATGATCATTGGGGTGGTGCAGGTTGTTTTGTATCAGAAAAATCCATAATTAAATTTTTGGAAAAAAAAGAATTAAAAATTAAATCTATTCAATTTGATATTGAAGGGCAACAAATGATATGGATTACGGGTCAAAAATAAAACCAGCTAACTATTATTGCGAATACCTGAGCGGCCAAATGAAGAAAAGAATTTGTTAAAATATTGCTAAGTAAATTCATTGCAACGTAAATTTTTTATAAAAAATACTTTAAGCAATTACGCTATCATTCTATTGCGAATGGTGATAGGGCTGGTGGCATTGCCTACATATTTGCATGCTTTTGGTAAAGAATATTATGGCATTTTTTTGCTGGCGTTTGAGCTTCCGCAAATACTTGGATTCCTTGACCTGGGTGCGTCTAAATCAATTCTCCGCTTTACTTCACAATACAGGCACGATAAAGATGTTCACAAGTTTCAATCTGCTTTATCGGTAAATATTACTTTAGCTGTTTTTACTTCTTTAATTGTTGCCCTTTGCATCTTATGTATCGGGCTTGCGTCTTCTTCAATTTATCATTTAAATGATGAGCAATATAAAATTGCTATAGGTTTGTTTACAGTAAGCGCTGTAAGTTCATTTTTTGTTTTTCTTGATTTAATTCCCCAGAATATATTAAATGGGTTAAATATTTTTCATGAGAGAAATAAATTTCAATTAGTAAGTGT
>JBBSDT010000451.1:0-2631 GCA_038240405.1 Ignavibacteria bacterium | reverse complement strand
CTTCAATGCAGATAAGATCCACATTCATGAAAGCATAGTAGCACTAAAAATCTTACCTTCATATTCAAACAATTTACCTCAGTTATCTCAAATAGCCAGGTTAATGAAAATAGTCGACAGACTTGCTCTTAATGACGGTAAGTTAGAACACAGGGAAGATCTAAAAAAAGCATTTCGTGCCACCATCGAACTTCCGGCTAATATATTTCCCTTGCCTCCGGACACCATTGATAATCAATCGCAGAGCTCCGGCGAATTGCATACAGAATCTGATAACACTCAGAAAGATTTTTTTAACAAACTGAACGGGCTAAAAGAAATTTATTCAACAATTTCAAATCTGCAGCCTGGAGACCTGAAAACAACGGATACTGTAATATCAGAGCCGCAGAATTTCGAAAATAACAATACACCTTCGGCAGTAAAGTCATTTTTTCATATTAGAGAGGATATCACACTAACACAAAGTGCGGGTAAATTTTCCCCGGCACCGTTATTATTAAATGAGCAGGTCATTACAGGCTTAAGCGATAATGCCAAAAACATTATTAAGTCACTCAATATTAATACCTCTAGCCAGACTCTTACAAAAACATTCAGTCAGGTTACCAACGAACTGAGGAACATGACCCCGGCTGAAGATAATTTTAAAAAATCTGCAAACGTCAAGAATAATAAACTATTTTTTCTGGCAGGTGATATTTTTAAACCTTTTCTATTTGATCCAAAAGGAGCTCTGATAACTCCTTCATCGGATCCTTCAACGCTTCCTCCACCACCTCCGATGACTACATTGCCAGATTCCCATGCAAGTTACAAACCCATAGGAGTTGGAGATTTACTTGTAGTCAAGCAGCAGCTTCTGAGATATGAAGCGGGAGAAATATCTAACATTCAAAATATATTGAAAGGTGAAACCATTGAACGTACTGTATACCGCAGTGAGTCTGTAGAAACAACGACCACCACTGAAACTGAAAATATCAAAGAAGAAGAACGCGATCAGCAAAGCACCGATAGGTTTGAACTTCAAAATCAAACACAAAACGTTATACAAAACGATTCCACCAAAACTTCAGGTACAACTTCTTCGGATGCTTACGGCAGCCTTGTGGAATCAATGAGCAATCAGAATACTGTCAATAATGCAGTTACTCACAGTCAGGGAGTGGTGAACCGGGCATCATCTAAGGTTACTGAAAGAACAAAGAAGCAAGTTGTCACCCGCGTATTGCAGCAATTTTCAGAAACTACCAAGCATGGTTTTGACAATACTACAGCCGGAAGCAACCAGGAAGGTATTTATCAATGGGTTGATAAAATTTATCAGTCTCAGGTCTACAATTATGGAAAAAGATTATTTTATGATATTGTAATTCCTGAGCCTGCAGATTTTTATATACAGGCAACCACACAAAAGGTGTTAGAAGGTATGAATGCTTCGAAGCCTGATCCTTTCCAGCTTCAGTTTAACGAATTGACGGAATATAACTATGCATACTACGCAGCAAAGTATAATTTAATGGGTATAGAGCCACCACCGGTTATATTTCATACGATAGCAAGAACTTTTTCTCAAAAAGATCTTCCAAAAGGCGGACATGATATGAAGGCAGAGAACATACCCATACCAAATGGTTACTCAGCCGCATTGGCGATTACATCTTATGAATTCATTGCATATTGGGGTCCTGATATATTTTTTGAACTTTCAGTTGGTAATAACTGGACGAGGATTACAAATTTTGGAAGAAATTATTTGCCATTAAATTTGGAAACTGACAATATCCCGACAATATTAGTTACAAGTAAGGATGTAAGCGCATATACAATTACAATGGAAATTTTATGCATCCGCACTATGGATACTTATCAAAAATGGCAATCAAGGGTTCATGCTCAGATCCTGCAGGCCTATCTTCAAAAGGAAGCCGATTATCAGGAAAAGTCTGCAAACATTCTTGCTATTTTAAAATCGACACAATATGGACGGGATCCTTTGCAGAACCGTTCCTGTGAAAGGATCGAATTAAAGAAACACAGTATATCTATGTTCACCCAGCAGGAATATGATACATTTAGTGCAATTGATATCAGTCCCCAGGGATATGAACAGCCAAACTTTAATGCAGCCGATATTCAGAGTAATTATATCCGCTTTTTTGAAAAGGCAATCGAATGGGAACAAATGACTTATTATTTCTATCCTTACTTCTGGGGAAGAAAAAATTACTGGATGGATAAACTCGCTATTGATGATTCTGATAAACAATTTTCGGAATTTCTTCGTGCAGGTGCAGCCAGAGTATTATTACCTGTCCGGCCCGGCTTTGAAAGGGGGTTAATATATTTTCTAAACACAGGGATTATTCCTTCCGAAAATGATCTCGATAATATCACAAGTCCGTTGTATGTTCCTTTAATTGAAGAAATTAAGGAAGTTGAAGATGTACAAACATCGGATGCCACACCTTACGGGGATCCATGGGAAGTTCGCCTGCCAACAACCTTGGTCATGCTTCGAAAGGATGATACACTTCCTGAATGGGGAGAAAAAAATGGTAAGTGGGTGCCGTTAAATTAATTTCAAATTAATTTTTATTCCAAGGATTTTTATTTCAAATTTAAAAT
>JBBSDT010000450.1:0-2643 GCA_038240405.1 Ignavibacteria bacterium | reverse complement strand
ACTCAATACACATTACTCAATACACATTACTCAATACACATTACTCAATACACATTACTCAATACACATTACTCAATACACATTACTCAATACACATTACTCAATACACAATACTCGATACACAATACTCGATACACATTACCCAATACCCTTTACTCTTTTCTTCTTTCCCCTTATATAAATTTCCCTGATTCTTTATATTGGCTTCGTGTCAAAAATAAAATCAAAATATGTTTGTCAAAATTGCGGCTTTAGTTCTGTACGCTGGAGCGGCAAGTGTCCAGAGTGCGATACGTGGAATTCAATGGTTGAAGAAATCTTAAGCGTAAATAAAAAAAGATCTTCCCCGGTATCGTCACTTAAGGTTAATGCCGGATCTTACAAATCTCTTGCGGAAGTTGATTCAATAAATGAATCCAGAACCCAAACAAAAATCACAGAACTCGACAGGGTTTTGGGAGGAGGAATTGTTGACGGTTCAGTAATCCTCGTAGGCGGCGATCCCGGAATCGGAAAGTCAACACTGATGCTTCAGTTAGCAGAAAAGATTACCGGTAAAAAAATTCTCTATGTCAGCGGCGAAGAATCGTCCGGACAGATAAAACTTCGAGCAGACAGACTGAATTATAAATTAAATAATTTTTATATTTTATCGGAGACTAACCTTGAAATTATCAGCGCAGTCATTGAAAGGGAATTGCCCGATATTGTCATAATTGATTCTATTCAGACAGTCTACCGGTCAGAGATCGAAAGCGCTCCCGGCACCGTATCACAGCTTAGAGAATCCACAGCCCTTCTGCTAAGCCTTGCCAAGACTTATAACTTTTCCGTGTTTATTGTTGGACATATTACCAAGGAAGGAATGATTGCGGGTCCAAAAGTACTTGAACACATGGTAGATGTGGTTTTGCAATTTGAAGGGGAAAGAACTCATTCATTCCGAATCTTAAGAGGGCTAAAAAACCGTTTCGGCTCAACAAATGAAATAGGTATCTTTGAAATGACCGATCTTGGTTTAAGAGAAGTACTCAATCCGAGTGAAGTATTTCTATCCCAGAGAAATTACGGCGCTTCCGGATGTGTAATTTCTTCTTCTCTTGAAGGAACCCGCCCGATAATGATTGAAGTGCAGGCGCTAGTCACAACTTCCAATTATGGCATTCCTCAAAGAACTTCAACAGGATTTGATTACAAAAAACTCAGCATACTTGTTGCGGTTCTGGAAAAAAAACTGGGATTGTTCTTAAGTAAATCGGATATTTTTTTAAATATCGCGGGAGGTATTAAAATTGAAGAACCCGCAATTGACCTTGCCGTAGCAATGAGTATATATTCTTCATTCCGGGATTTGCCTATTGACTCAAATACGGTTTTACTCGGTGAAATAGGATTATCGGGGGAAGTAAGGACTATATCATATCTTGAAAGAAGAATAACTGAAGCAGCCAAACTGGGCTTCAAAAACATTATTGTTCCAAAGGGTAATATAAAAAATTTAAATCTTAAAAAATTTGAGGCAAATGTTGGCGGGGTCGAAAAAATAAAAGATTGTGTTGAAAAACTATTTTAGATTTAAGAAAAAAAAATACCTTCTAATGGGAATTAAGCATCATATTTTTTATTTTTTCAATATGGTCGCACCAGACTTCAATTGCTTCCTCTTTTTTATTTTTTTTACAAAGATCAAGAAATTTGCGGTGGGGCCTTAAATCATAAGTATGGTGCTGTTTTATTTCAAATATTTCATTAAGCGCTCTTATATTATGACTGTAAATTTCATCAAAGAGGCTAATCATGAATTTCAATCTTGATGGAGAGTAAATCAGTTTCGCAAAATCCCATAACAAATATCCGGCCTGGTTAAAATCGTCACATATACTAATCTTATGAAGAATAACGTCAGCTTTACAGTAAGTTGTATCTTTATATCTGGGAATTGCTTTATCTAGTACAACAGGAGCCAGCAATTTGTAGACAATTCCAATTTCTATAATATTATCTCTGGTAAGCTTTTGCACGAAGCTGCCTCTGTGAGGTATTACTTCCAGGTAGCCTTCGCTTTGAAGTATCCGGAAGGCTTCTCTTACAGGAACCCTGCTGACATTGAATTTTTTTGCAATATCTGATTCCTTAATGTGCTGTCCGGACTTAAAATTTGAATATGTTATTTCCTGCCTGATATATTTGGCAATCTTCTGAACTGTGGTTGTATTGTTTTTCATTATTGCTTGGGTACAAAATGGTTAACTCCGGTACCCAGCGTTTTTCGGTTTTAAATTTCTATGTAGATTAATGAAAAAAAAGGTAGAATAATAGTCGTTTATTTGTAATTTGCTTAAAATTGCCTTAAAATATCTTCAGTAGTGTCCAAATTAAATTATTTTTTTCTAATATGTTTTGAATTTAATCAAAAACCTTAACATGATGTTATGATTGTTAAACGACCCGCCTGCAAAAAAATGGCGCTCGCCTCGCAAGGCTTGCGAAGCGGGTTAAGAATTTTAGCTTCCAACTAAAATTTAGCCAATTTTTTTGCCAGCCTGAAAAATAAGATTTAACATTTACCATTTGAAATTTACCATTTTTTTTAATATGGTAGGACAGGCATTCCTGTCTGTCAATTATTACCAAATTAAATTT
>JBBSDT010000449.1:0-2654 GCA_038240405.1 Ignavibacteria bacterium | reverse complement strand
CTGTACAAAATGTCCGATATCGCTTAACTCCATGCCGCCGTGTATCAATTTGCCTCCCTCGTCAATTGCTTTCTTGATATAATTTACGATGCTGCTTTTTGATCTTTCATTTATCACGGGACCCATCCCGGGGTTGCCTGAGGCATCTCCGACATTAATTTTTTTTGTTTCCTCTACCATTGCATCACAGAATTTGTCATAAATTTTTTCATCAACAATCACTCTTGAACATGCCGAGCATTTCTGACCCTGAAATCCGAAGGCAGCCTGCACAACGCCTCTTACAGTTTCCTGGAAATTATCCAGATCAGAATCGACTACAATAGAATCTTTTCCTCCCATTTCTGCGACGACTCTCTTTATCCAGATTTGTGATGGCTGCTTTTTAGCCGCCAGTTCATTTATTCTCAGCCCAACCTCCATAGAGCCGGTAAATGAAATAAATCTTGTTAAAGGGTGAGTAATCAGCAAGTCACCGATTACACTGCCATCACCTGTAACATAATTCAAAACTCCTTTGGGCAAATTTACCTCTTCCAGCAGCTCAAAAAACATCTGTCCGATAGCAGGCGAGTCGCTCGAGGGCTTTAACACGACTGTGTTCCCTGTAACAATGGCAGCCGAAGCCATACCGACTAAAATTGCGAGTGGAAAATTCCATGGAGGGATTACAACGCCAACTCCCAGAGGGATATATTCAACTTTATTTTTTTCTCCCGGAATTTTAACTACATCCTGACCATCAGCATATCGAAGCATTTCTCTTGCATAAAACTCCATAAAATCAATTGCTTCTGCCGTATCTCCGTCAGCTTCAGCCCAGTTCTTTCCAACTTCATAAACCATCATTGCAGAAAATTCATGTTTTCTCTTTCTCATCCGGTTTGCAGCCTCGAGAATAAATTTCACTCTTTTTCTGACAGGAACATTCTTCCACTCATGAAAAACATTATTAGCAATTTCGATTGCTTTGATTCCCATCTCCGCAGTTCCTTTTTGGAATACTCCAACTACTTCATTTTTATTTGAAGGATTGTATGAATATAATTTTTTTTCCGTAAAAAACTTTTCGCCGCCAATGGTAATAGGATATTCTTTTTTAAATCTGGCTGAAATCTTTTTTAATGCCTTTTCAAAAGCTTCTCTGTTCTTTTTTTTAGAAAAATCTGTAAATGGTTCATTTCTGAACTTTGCTAATTTCATTTTCCGGTTAATTTATTATTGGTTGTACTTTAAAAATTATTATTGATTTGATACAACTTGTATTGCTGCATTGTGCACATCGGGGCGAACATCTCTGATGCCATAATTGTCTCTTGAAGGATAAATCCGGTTGGTAAGAAAAATAATTATTAAATTTCTATCCCTGTCACACCAGATGCTTGTTCCTGTAAAGCCTGTATGTCCAAAACAGTTTTCTGAAATAAGCTCCCCGCACGGTATTCTGTATTTTGACGAACTTTGAAGCGGCCGGGTATCCCAGCCCAGGGCGCGGGAATTCTCATACGCGGTTTCGGAATATTTTTTTGTAAACAAACTTACTATATCGTTTTCAAACAAAATTTCATTGGATTGATTACCGGAAGGTGAATTAATGTAATTTCCATTATTAAGCATAGTTTTCATGAAAAGATACAGGTCTTTAGTGTTTGAAAATAAACCTGCATTTCCTGAAACACCACCCAGCATCGCAGCGGATTCATCGTGAACTTCACCCTGGATTAATCTATTTCTCCAGTAATTGTCAACTTCAGTCGGTAAAATTTTATTCTTAAGATTTTCACCGGGGATAAAAGTAGTGGAGTGCATATTAAGCGGAGTAAATATAATCCGGTCACAATATTCATTCAGTTTCATACCCGAAACTTTTTCCACAATTATACCTAAGAGGATTGCATTTAAATCACTATACAGGAATTTTGAATTTGTCCTGTATTCAAGTCTTGTATTGTAAATTGCATTTAATACTTCTTCCCGTGTGCTTAATGTTTTATAAAATGGAATAAACGCAGTAAGGCCGGAATTGTGAAGCAATAAATTCAAAATTGTAATTCCTTCTTTTCCGTTATTCGCAAACTCATTTATATAGTCGGATACTTTGTCAGTGAGGTTGATCTTTTTTTCCTGGTATAGTTTCATAATGGCTGAAGTTGTTGCAACAACCTTTGTAACAGAGGCAAGATCAAACATACATTCATCCGTCACAGGGGCGGAAAAATCATCGTAAGTAAAATTACCATAAGATTTATTATAAAGTATTTCTTTATCATTTCCCACAAGAATCTGTGCTCCCGGAAACGCGTGGTTCAATATACCCTTTGAAATTATATCATCAACAGAGGAGAAATCATAAGCGAATGCCTGATAGGAAATGAGGAATATCCAGATTAAAAAAAGTGCGGTTTTTTTCATGACTCCGCAAATATACCCATTTTAGAGACCTTGTTCAATTTACATATTTTGGCATTTAGTGAATTATTTTCCCCTCTCTTCTTTTGATTGTGTCTCAAAAAGATCTCTGCTTCCCAAGCCCGGCTTGGGAAGACTAAATTTCGCGCAGGTTTCCTTACAAAGCAGGGCATTGTAAAGAGTAGTTATGTTTTGAGTCACTTTCATTTTGGAGGGGGTTCAAGAGAGAATTAATGTTTTTTACT
>JBBSDT010000448.1:0-2663 GCA_038240405.1 Ignavibacteria bacterium | reverse complement strand
TGACATCCAGGAGAAAATAAGAATCATCAACAAGTAATTCCTTAAAAGAGTTTGTATCAATGTTATTGTGATTCATGGAAGGGGTATCTTTTTATAAAATATATTTAATATAATTTGATTTTAAAATGTTATTTTTTTGTTTTGGGATTATTCCGGATTATTCCTAATTAACCATTTTGAGATTGCTTCGTCGTCCGGAAAACACGGACTCCTCGCAAAGACAGTTTTAAGGTCCTTTAAGTCGTGGCTGAATAAATTACAAATAAGGAACACACGGAAATAAGAATCCACAATATAACACCGAGCAATAGCGGTTTAAAACCTATTGCTTTTAAAGTTGCTCTTGTCAATCCTGATCCGATCAAAAACAATGTTACAGTTAATCCCTTCCTGGCGATTAATAAAATTATCTGTCCGGCATCGTGGAGCTGAGGTATAAATGTATTCAGCGCCATTGCAAGTATAAAGAAAAAAATAAAGTAAGGTATGTTAATTTTCCTGTTCTTATTCTTAAACGCAATTGCTGTGATAATCGAAAGAGGTATTATCCACAAGGCTCTTTCAAGTTTCACCGTTGTGGCAATCTGTAAAGCTTCAGTACCATATTTTGCAGCGGCGCCCACGACGGAACTTGTATCATGTATAGCAATTGCCGCCCATAAGCCAAATTGAGACTGGCTTAACCCGAAAAAATGTCCGATGAAAGGAAATATTAATAATGCAATTGAGTTCAGTATAAAAACTGTTCCAAGTGAAACTGACATTTGCTCAGGCTTAGCCCCTATAACGGGAGATACCGCTGCAATGGCGCTTCCTCCGCATATAGAAGTTCCGGCTGAAATTAAATATGAAATTATTTTATCAATTTTGAAAAACCTTCCCAAAAATATTCCAACGAGAAATGTCAGACAAATAGTACAAACGGTAAACCAGAATCCTTCCTGCCCCGCCTTTGCAGCTTCAAATAAATTCATTCCAAATCCTAAGCCAACAACGGAACTTTGCAATAATATTTTGGTAAGCTTGCTGTTATATTTAGCAAACGGATGTCCGTTAATTTGTGATAAGATTAATCCTAAAAGTAAAGCAAGCGGAGGATCGGCGAATGGCAACAGACAAAATAATACACCTGAAATAAAAATTATTTTCCGGAGCAGTTCATTCTTGACCAAATACATTATCTGAGGTTATGATATTCTGTGAAACGATTCTAAAAGAAATTTGCTATTTGCTTATAATGTGAACTCAATCATTGAATTTACTTCTTTAATAATTATATAAATTCCCATTGCGAGCACAAGAAATCCGAAAACTTTTTTTACATGATTTTCAGACATGAATTTAGTTAAATAACTTCCTGTTATTATTCCGATAATGGAAAATCCAAGGAATAATAACAACAGCTTCCAATCAATAATATAATTTCCCGTTAAGTCACCGATAAAGCCCGATAACGAATTTGCACAAATGATAAGCAAAGTAGTTCCGATTGCTGATTTAACTGGAATTCTTCCCAAGAAGACCAGAACAGGAACAATAAGAAAGCCTCCTCCGGCACCAACAAGCCCTGTTATTAATCCAACTAAAATTCCACATATGAAAAGCAAAATATACTCACCCGTTTGAACCGGTTTGTCAAGGTCTATCTCCTTTATTTTTACAAATATCATTGATAAAGAAGATATCAGCATCATTACAGCGAAAAATATAAGGATTGCATGACTTTTAGTAATAGTAAAGCTTTGATTTTGAATAATAATGTCAGGGATTGCCGTAAGGATAAACTTTCTTGTGATAAAAATTGAAATCAGCGAAGGAATAGCAAATGTCAAAAAGGTTCTGAAATCTACCAGTCCGTTCCGGATGTAAGATATTGATCCTATGAGTGTTGTAGAGCCGACTATAAATAAAGAGTAGACCGTAGCTGTTACGGGATTTACTCCCATCATAAAAACCATTATAGGAACAGTTAATATTGCCCCTCCGGCTCCGATTAATCCGAGCACCAGTCCTACTAAAACAGCTGCTGCATACCCTAATGCTTCAAGCAATTAAGAAAAATATTTTTTAAATTCATCCACTTCCTTTTTACTTATGCGGTCCGGCTTTTCAGGTTTATCGTATTCATAATTCTGATTAATATTTTTTCCGGAAGTATTTAAATTAGATTGGTTTATTCCAATCCAGAAATCTTCCGAATTCTGAATTTCACATCCGCATACTTTTGCAAAATCTGTAATATATTTGTCCGAACTTATTACTTTTAGTTTCTTAGGCTCTTTTGATTTTTCAATTTTCAATCTTATAACTTCATCTGCGGTATGGTTGTTTGAATAAATAATATCACTTCTTTTAATACCACCAAATCCATCAAAGACAATTAAAGTTTTTTCGGACTTACTCAGCCGGACTTTTATAGATTCAATTAAGGATAACTGCGCTGATTCTTTATCTTTTTCAAATAGCAGCTTTAAGCGTTGAACTTTGTGAATAAGATTATTTCCGTCAATAATTATAGTTTTCATTTTTGTTTTTCAACAATAATAATGGTTCAATTTTATCTAAATTAGTGACAACAATTTTAAATTTTAAATTCAACTTTAGAGATTGCTTAGTCGTCCGGAAAACACGACTCCCAAAGACCGTTTTGGATAATTAATTAT
>JBBSDT010000447.1:0-2677 GCA_038240405.1 Ignavibacteria bacterium | reverse complement strand
TTAATAATGGGAGGCTTTTAAATTACAAAAAAGATGAAGGAAAAATTGGTAATGCTTTGAAACTAATTGCAAATTCATTAGAACTTCCTAAAAAATTATTAAATCCTACCCGAATTAAATTTGACAATTCGAAAGAAAATTCTCCTGCCAGCAAGTTTCTCATCTTTCATAAAAATATTCTCATAAAAACAATTGAAGCAGACGGAAGTAATTTTAATCTGAATGTTCAGGGAACAAAAGGATATGTGGAATTAGGCTTTGATAAGAATAAAGTTAGAGTTACCAGCTCCCCCTGCCTTCATAAGACCTGTATTAATTCCGGAAGCATTTCACTTTCAGGTGAAAGTATAGTTTGCATACCAAACGAGTTAATGATTCTTTGTGAATAATAATTGTCTTAAAATTCTTCAGGAAATTTTTTGGGGTTTCATACTTATCTTATTTTCAATATTCAATTCTTCTTATATCTTCGCTCAGACTCCAAGTTATGAAGTTACTACTACTAAATATCTTCTCGGAACACAAATTGACATAACAGCAATTCATACCAATATTGATTCGATGAAGAAAGCGATGTACTATGCTTTTAAGGAAATTGAAAGAATACAGGGCGTAATGAGCGTTCAGATCGATACAACGGAAGTCTCGAGAATTAACCGTAATGCAGGAATTTCTCCTTTAAAAGTAAGCTGGGAAACTTATTCTATAATCATGAGATCGATAGATTATTCTGAAAAATATAATGGCATATTTGATATAACAATTGGACCGATAAGTAAATTGTGGGGATTTAGTTCCGACACCAAAATAACATCTGTCCCTGAAAAATATATAATTGATTCTCTTGTAAAACTTGTAGATTACCGGTTGATCAGGCTTAATCCCTCTGATACAAGCGTATACCTTACAGTAAAAGGAATGGAAATCGACTTGGGAGGAATTGCAAAAGGATATGCCGTTGACAGAGCAGCGTCAGTTATGAAACTATTCGGAATAGAAGATTTCTTTATAAATGCCGGAGGAGACGTGTATGTAAGCGGAAAAAAAAGCACGGATGAAAAATGGATTATTGGTATAAAAAATCCACGCGCTGAAAAGAATATTATCGCAAGCCTTGAAGTTTCTAATGTGGCTGTAGGAACAAGCGGAGATTATGAAAGATATGTTATTATTGATGGTATCAGATATCACCATATTTTTGATACAAAAACAGGGTATCCAGTCATGATATCAGAAAGCGGAACTGCAATAGCAAGCTCCACCGAAGAAGCTGTTGTATTATCCAAAGTTGTTTTCATTAGGGGCGGAGATGAATATTTGCAACCAAAAAATGATACTGATATTATTGGAGTTATAGTCACTTCTGAGGGAAAAGTTTTTTATGATAAAAGATTAGAGAAGTTGTATAATTTTAAGCTCATCAAATAGTTGCGGTAACTTAATTAAAATCAAATACAAAAATTATTAATTACTTCAATTAATAATTAGTATAGAGTTATCTAAGAATTAATTGTCTTATCCTTAACCACAAAATATTTATTCCAGCCAGAAAAATTAACAATTTTTAATAAAGTTATCAGGCTGATGAATATTACAGGGAATATTAACTTGATATACCACTGAATGCTAAATGTTTTGACGAAATAAAAGTATAATGCAGTTACACCCGATAATGAAATAAAGATCAAAACGATTTTTTTATATTCATAAATTACAGGATAATATTTTTGAGATATAATATAAATTCCTACCATCATTACCAGATAGCTGACCAAAGTGGCAATTGCGGCTCCCATATAGAAATATTTTGGTATTAAGATAAAATTTACAGCAATGTTTGATATTGCTCCGATACCAGTGATCAATGGAAGATATTTCGTTTTCTTTTCTATATATATCCCGACCATAAAATTAATATAGATGCCATTTAACATATATGCAAACAATACAACAGGCACTATACTCAGCCCCGCCCAATAAGCTTTACCTATCAAATGCACATTGAATGGTAAATCCATTTTCACGATATCTTCAATAAAGATTGTTATTATAAGAAAAATAATTGAAGTTACCAAAATGAAAAGTGTCAGAATTTTAGAAAACATTTGTTTTGCATCAGGTTCTCTGGCATTGTTAAGGAAAAAAGGTCTCCACGCATATTCAAACATCGAGACCACAAGCATCATAAATATTCCGAGGCGATAATTAGCCTGATATATTCCTACTGTTTCATCATTGGTAAGGTATTTTAGTATAGGCCTGTCAATGATCTGAACCAGGTTAGCAGCAATTCCGGCAGGTATATACGGAATAGAAAATTTTAACAGTTCATAAACTAATTTCTTATTGAATGAAAATGAAATATTTTTTTTAATGATTGGGATCAATAATATAAACGTGATAACCGATGCAACCAGGTTACTTATGAAAACTGCTTCAATGCCAAAATGATAAAATGAAATCAGGACCACATTCATAATTACGTTGATTACTATGTTGGCTATTTTGATACCCGCAAATGACTTAGCCTTATTATTCAGACGAAGATAGGCAAATGGTATCATTACTATTGTGTCAAATAAAAGTATAAGAGCAGAATATTTAATCAGGTAAGAATTATTGCTACCGATTTGAAAAAGGCCGGTTAAATCAGGTGAGAAAAGAAAAATTAAAGCAG
>JBBSDT010000446.1:0-2680 GCA_038240405.1 Ignavibacteria bacterium | reverse complement strand
ATCTTTCCAATTACTTTGACTTAGTAAACCTGCTTTAAATTAGTTAAAGATTTTTATACACATTTTTTTGTTACGTTAACTTATAGATTTCATAAGGGATTTCTTGTCAAAATTTATTCGTTAATATATAAAACAGTTTATATAGAATTTAATTTACTAAATTTCTATAATGGAAATTCAAAAAATAAAACTGATATACAAATTTAATGATTAGATATTTTGCAGCGCTCTCTTGCTGGATGTTGTTAATTGCCGGAAATGTATTTTCACAGGAGAATGAGAATGCTTTAAGAGGGATTGATTTTATATATCATCTTAAGTTTGATTCGGCACAATCCGAATTTGAAAAACTTATCAGCACCGAGCCTGAAAATCCTGCCGGATATTTTTTCCTTGCAATGATAGACTGGTGGAAAATTAATATTAATAAAGAAAATGATTCACTTGATGAAGGTTTTTTTAAGAAAGTGGATAAAGTGCTGGAGGTTGCAAATAACCGGTTAGGTCAAAATGAAAAGGACGATATTGCAATGTTTTATAAAGGCGGGGCTTTAGGTTACCGGGGTCTTGTAAAAAGTCTCAGAGAAAGCTGGCTCACTGCAGCCCAGGATGGAAGGGAAGCTTTAAACCTGCTACAAAGCGCTTATGAAATAAACAATAATAATAAAGATGTAATTTTTGGTATAGGAATGTATAATTATTTCGCTGAATATGTTCCAACTGCTTACCCGGTAGTCAAACCCCTGATGTTAATTTTTCCAAAAGGCGATAAAATAAAAGGATTGTCCCAAATAAAAGAAAGTTCAAACGAGTCAAAATATACAAAGTCAGAATCGAAATATGTTTTGGCCTATTTAAATCTGGTTTATGAAAAAAATTATGTCGAAGCCGAATATTATTCAAGAATTCTAAGCCAGCAGTTCCCTGAAAATCCTGTTTTTGAAAAATATTTATACAACAGTTATGTAGGGGAGGGCAAATGGGATTTAGCATTTGAAGGATGGAAAAAAATTATTCAGGAGATTGATAGCAATAAGGCAGGTTATAACAACTTATTTTTAAAAAGAGAAGCAAACTATTATACCGCATTATGCCTTAGTAAATTAACCCGAATAACTGAAGCTGAGCTATACATTAATATAGCCGCAAAAATTACGGAAGAACTCGATAAGGAAAATGAATCGGCATTCAGCGCCTTTATCTATTTAGTATCCGGCATGGTAAACGATGTGAAAGGAAATAAATCTACAGCAAATTTGTATTATGACAGAGTATTAAAGATGAAAAATTTTCAAAATTCCCATGAAGAAGCTGAACGATTCAAAAAGGACGGATATAAGGAATAATCCCGAAAATAAAATTATAAAATATGGTTTTAAATCAGATATTACAATGGATGCGCAGAATTAAAATTTTCTGCGCCCCATTAAGAAAAGAATAAGTGGATTAAATTAGGCTATTTATGATAACCGGCAGTATCGGTTCTTTTGATTGCGGTATCTTTTTTTATAACAACAGTATCCGGGCTTTTTGTCTTAGTATCTTGTTTATCAGTTTTGTTACATGAAGTTAAGGCAACACAGATAAAAAATATTATTGCGAGAGAAAATGCTTTCATATATTTTAGTTTGAATTAATTAAAAGCAGGTAAATACCTGCGACGCATTATAAAGTACTCGAAAGCCATTAATAACTTATCTGTAGATTTCTTCACCTTTATTTGTACGCCAGTCATTCTCAAAATATTTTGCATCCTCTTCATTTCGCGGTTTTACTCCCATAACAATTCCGCCGCCTTTAATACCGGATTCATAAACCTTAGCTCTGTCTTCAGGTATGCCTGAACCTATTAATGCACCGATTATACCTCCAGTAATTCCTCCCGCTCCGGCGCCCGCTAATCCTGCTGCAATTGGTCCTGCAATTACAAGCCCAAGACCCGGAATCAAAACGCTCGTACCCAAAGCAGCTATTATACCTGCAACAGCCCCTATGGTACCGCCAATTGCTCCGCCCTTTCCTGCTGTTTCCATTGCTTTAGTACCGAGATCAGAATCATCATCTTTATCAGAGAAATGTTTTTTGCGCGTGTCATCCGACATTACAAGATTTATGTCGTCTTTTGTATAACCTCTATCATGCATGTTTTTATATGCCCGTTCCGTACTTTCACGGTCCCGGAACATACCGGTCATTATTTTGTCATTTGAAGTGCTGCTGTTAACTGACTTGTTGTTTTGATCTTCACTCATCTTCTTTTAAGTTTAGGTTATAAAATGTGTTTGACAATTTTTTAAGAACAATTACCATACCACAATAATTTTTTGCTTAAAATTTATAAAATGCGACTTTTGGGAGTTTGATTTCTTATTGCCCTTGCCAATTATGTCAATTAATTAATGATTAACAACTTGGCCAACTTGGCCGGACAGGGTTTCTTCCATTGTAAAAAAAATTCAAAACGTCTATATTTAACTAATTAAAACTGAAAGAGGTAAAAATTGCTAAAAGTAATAATCCAGGACGGTGAATCTATTGACAAGGCGCTAAAGAGATTCAAGAAAAAGTATGAAAAGTCAGGTTTGTTGAAAGAGTTCAGGAGAAGAATGTTTTTCACAAAGCCGTCTGTTGAAAAAAAAATGAATAAAGAAAGAGCCGTAAGGAAGAACAAGAGAATACT
>JBBSDT010000445.1:0-2690 GCA_038240405.1 Ignavibacteria bacterium | reverse complement strand
AATATTATCGATATTGATAGTAACACCAAGCTCTTTAGCAGCAAGTATTTCATCAAAATCTACGCAGTTTGGAGTGTATAATATATTTGTTTCATCAAAGCCTGACATGAGCCCGAGTTTCACTTCATTGATGCTTACACAATCGAGTGATGCACCAAGCTTTTGCACATATTTTAAAACATTAATATTGGTAAGAGCTTTGCATGCATAAAAAAACTTTACATCACTTTTTGTAAATGCATCAGTGAGTTTATTGTATTGCTCCGCTATTTTTTCGGCATGATAGATATAAACCGGGGTACCAAACTCTTCGGCAATTTTTACCAGTTCTTTCTTTGATATTTTTTTTGACATGATGCGAATTTACATCTTTCCAATATTTGATGTATGAGGTGGGGAGCTGTAAAGAGTAAGATAAGGTATCAGCTATTTGAAGATGCTTCAGATTCTATTTCTTCCACGTCAGGAATCTTAGTGGCTTCAATTAATTCTTCCATTAATACTTCTTTTATTTTGGGCAGATCATCCGGGCTATTGATACCAAAATAATCCATAAATGTTTTAGAAGTTATGTACACAAGTGGTTTACCAATTGCCTCTTCTTTTCTGCCGGCGATGGTTATCAATTCTTTTTCAAGTAATTTTTGTACGGCATAATCGCAGTTAACACCCCTGATATTTTCTATTTCAGATTTTGTTACCGGTTGCTTATACGCTATGATGGATAAAGTTTCCAAAGATGCTATGGATAACTTTTTTAAAAATCTTTCACCATTTAACTGGGCGATGGTTTTATGAAATTCTTTTTTTGTAAGAAATTGCCATCCCCCACCTATCTCTCTCATTTCAAATGCATAGAATTCAGAATTATACTTTTCACTGATGGCTGCAATGGCAGATTCAACCTGCTCTTGCGATGCGCGGTCTTCAATGAATGCTAGCGCATTATTAATAAGCTCTACTAGCTCTATTGTGGTTAAAGGCTTATCACTTGCAAATATTAGTGCTTCAATATGTGGTATTATCTGAGAAATTTCCATGCCCGGTCTCCGGAAGGAGAATACTGTTTTTTAATTTTCAAAAGTACGTTTTCCTGCACCCGTAAAGGAAAGGGCAATTTACCCCTGTAAAGCGGCGGCACCACTAACAATTTCTGTTAGCTCTGTTGTAATAGCAGCCTGCCTTGCACGGTTATAGCTAATTTTTAAAGACTTCAATAACTCATTTGCATTTTCAGTAGCCTTATCCATTGCAGTCATCCTGGCTCCGTGCTCACTTGCATTGGCATCCAAAATTGCTTTATACAATTGGGTATTTAAAATCTTGGGCATTAACTCTTCTATCAATATATTTTTATCGGGCTCAAAAATAAAATCGGCTTGTTTATTTCCCTCTTTCTTTTCGGTTTTTGGCACTGGTAAAAATTGTTCAACAACAAAGCGTTGAGTGGCAGCATTTTTAAACTCGCTGTAAACCAATTCTACAGCATCTACAGCGCCTGAAGCAAATGCATCCATGGCAAATTTTGCGGCCGTCTGCACTTTTTCAAAACTCAGATCAGTAAAAATATTCCAGTAATGATCTTCTACTTTAAAATTATTTTTTGTAAAATGCTCGTATCCTTTTTTTCCAATAGGCAATATTTGTGCATTGCCTTTTGCACTTTGAGCACTGTATTTTTCGCGGATCGTTTGTTTTGCAAGTTTGATGAGGTTGCTGTTATAACCACCACATAATCCCCTGTCGCTGGTAACAACTATTACCAAAACTTTTTCCACGGGTCTTTGAGATGCCAGTTTAATATTTATATCACCTTCCCCATTACTAACAATATTGCTTAACATTTCCTGCAGTTTCCTGGCGTAGGGACGCATTTGGGTTATGGCATCCTGTGCCCGCCTTAACTTTGCCGCGCTAACCATTTTCATAGCCTTGGTTATTTGCTGTGTACTTTGTACGCTCTTTATCCTGTTTCTAACTTCCTTTAATGCACCACTCATTTTAAATACTTATATTTTATTTTATTGGCCGCAAAGTTAAGTCAATGCTTGTAGAAAACCATACAATACGGATAGTGCACTTTGTATAAATAAAAGCCTCATTGCTGAGGCTTTGTATTTTTTAGGGGGTTACTAGATTCAAATATTTTTGTAACCAGGATCGTTTTTCCGCGAGGATCAGATTAAGATATCGAACAAACGGGATCAAAACAAATTTAGCGAAAACTATCGGTTTAAGGTGTTTAATAAGGTAAAAAAATGGCTGCAAAAACGTTAAGTTTAGAAAGCTTCAAATATTAGCCATATTTCCATCGAAAATTATTGAATTCCACTTTGAAAACGTATAAACCTAATACATACAAGTATTCATTAAGTTGATCACTAATAGAACGTTTTTAAGAATCCCTTCTTTATAACACAGTTTTTATCTTTCGTATTTTTATTAAAAGAGAAATTACTTCCAAATAACATACGTTATAATTTTTCCAGTGTTTACGATGCTGCCAGTATTTCGTACCTTTGCCCGTTCCAAATAAACCATTTTGGACTGTCATTTTGGCCTCGGAATTTTGCTGCACCATATTTGACAAAGAGTTTAATTCTAATTATAATAAATCGTTATGGCAGGCTTTATTTCAAAATTATTTGGCGGTAATAAAAGTGAAAAAGATGTAAAGGTCATCACACCTT
>JBBSDT010000444.1:0-2696 GCA_038240405.1 Ignavibacteria bacterium | reverse complement strand
TTCTTGCACCTCGTGCACTTCTTGTTTGCGAACCTCCGAATCCCTGACCGAATAAAGTCTCAAAAAAATCAGAAAAACCTGATCCTCCGAAAGAATCGTTCGTATCCCCCTGATAAGTATATTGCGTTTGCCGGCCTCCTTCCGGGTTCGAATATTTCGACCAGTCAAAATCCTGTGCCCCTCCGGACTGTTGATAATATTTCCAATTTTCACCCAGCTCATCATATTTTTTTCTTTTACCCTCATCGCTCAAAACTTCATTAGCTTCATTTACTTCTTTAAATTTTTCCTCAGCTTGTTTATTTCCTTTGTTCTTATCAGGATGATATTTTACAGCTAACTTTCTGTATGCCTTCTTTATTTCGTCCTGCGAAGCCCCTTTACTTACTCCTAAAACTTTATAATAGTCTTTATAATCCATGAATGTTTTTCTTTACTTTTTTTTAAAGAGAATAATAATTGCTATTGAGGCTATCCATACTAATAATCCTGCAATGCCTATAAGAAAACATTTTATTACTTTATCTTTTCCCTGCAGATTGTAGACTGACGTGGATATTATTTTATTCGCCTGATATGCAGAGACAAGTGAAATTATCGAACCTATTCCCATAATCCAGACCGTCCCCAGAATTATTCCTCTGTTAACCAGCCTGTTCACTTCTTTTTGTAAGCTTACTTCATCCACAATTAAAAAATAATTTAAAAATAGATTTATTGAATTGATTTATCAAGGAAACATAAAATGTGACTTTGAAAAATTCTGATTTATTATTAAGAAGGGTAGAATGAAATTCCGGGATACCGGATATTTTCAATGGCACCTATAATATTTGTGAAATGTTAAAGATGCCATGGAGAAATTTTTTCTAAATGAATTGTATGTAAAAGTAGGTTTCCAATTAAGATTTTTATTGGCAAAAATTATAATTAATTTGACTTAATTTAAACGCAAGGAAAAACAATATGAATTTATCAAAATCTAACAATCATTGCATATACCGCGTTGTAACCGCATCAACTGTTGACGAAGTAGTGAAAAAAGTCAACGAGATTATTGAACAAGGATGGCAATCGGAACATTTGGTCAATGGAGGTTGGCAGTTTCTTGGCGGGATTACACCCGACGGAAAGAATTACCATCAGACCTTAATAAAATGCCCGGATACTATCAGAGAGTCTGACTAATGAATTCATAGCAATATTTAAATACGGAATTTAAAAACCAATAACCAAAAGGAGTAAAAAAAATGGAGTACACTATTGTTTCGGCAATTGATGAAAAAACTTTAATTGAAAAAATTAATGATATGTTTGAAGAGGGATGGGAAACAGAAGGCGGAGTAACTATATCCCCGGATGGTAATTTTTATCAGGCAATGTTATTGTTTGATGATGAAGGAGATGAATTTGAAACAGGCGAAGAATTATAATAAAGTTCATTTTGATTTATAGGAATTTTCGTAAAAAGAAAATTCCTATATCAAACATTTTTCTTTAAAGCTCAGAAAAGATTTCTTTGTAACAATCAAATGATCAAGTACCTCAATTCCCATAATCTTCCCGGCTTCAACAAGACGTTTTGTAATTTTTAAATCATCTTCAGAAGGTTCTGTTTCTCCTGAGGGATGATTATGTGCAATAATTATATGTGCAGCATGCCTTTTGATTGCAGATTCAAATGTTTCTCTAGGATGAACAAGACTTGCAGTGAGAGTTCCAATAGAAATTTCATCCAGCCCGATAAAATTATTTCTTGTATCGAGTGAAGCAACATAAAAATGTTCCTTCGAAAAATTTGTAATTTTACATTTGATAATTTCATAAAGCTCCGCCGGGGAAGTAACGGAATTGTATTTTTTCTTTTCTGAATATTCTTTGGTATCAGAAACTTTAATCTCTTCAATCACTTTTTTTGCAATTGCAAGACTGGCAATCAGCTTTGTAGCCTTGACTTCCCCCACTCCCCTCACTTCCTTCAGGTCTTCGAGAGAGGCATCCATTATTCCTTTGAGAGATCCGAATTTCATATAAAGCTTTTGCGCAATCATTATTACGGATTCACCTTTGGTACCGGTATTCAGAATTAAAGCAAGAAGCTCCGTAGATGATAATTTATCAGCCCCGTATTCTATAAGCCTTTCTCTTGGTCTTTCGGATTTTGGCAGGTCGCGGAAGGTAAATGTTTTGGATTCTGGCTTGACATAATTTTCGTTCATATTCATCTAAACTAAAATTAATAATAAAAATCATTGCCAAAGACTCTCAACTTTCCTTAGTGCTATTCAGGCAAGCATTAAATCTTTTTGCATGTACAGAATAAATATTTTTTACCTAACTATTTAGTCAAATGGTAAGTTTGTCTCAAGAGTGGTTAGTCCAGTGGTTAGTGAAATGGTTAGTTACTTTACTAATACTTACTTTCCTTTAACTTTAAAAAGCTTCTTTAAACCTCATTTCAGTCGGGATGGGCAGACTCGAACTGCCGGCCTCACGCCCCCCAGACGTGCGATCTAGCCAACTGATCTACACCCCGATTAAAATAAAAAACAATTCTTTTTACAAATTCCGGTAGCTTTGCAATTCGTTTTCTAATGCAATATTAATTCATTCCCATAGATAAATCAATATAGATATTTATTAATCTTAAAAAGAGAATGAACAATCAAATGACTACACCGAGGTAAAAAATTTAT
>JBBSDT010000443.1:0-2697 GCA_038240405.1 Ignavibacteria bacterium | reverse complement strand
GGAAGAGAGTTTCTGATGAGGAATGGTTATGCTGTCCCTGAGGGAAATTCTTTAGAAGAAAATAATAATTTGAAAACCGGAGAACCTTCAAACTAAAAGCATGGAAAATAAGTCATCAGGATTAGGAAAAGGGCTTTCAGCAATCTTCACTGAAAAAAATCTTGATTTAAGTGTTATAGAAAGCGCAGGCATAAATGCGGCAAACCAGATCCCTGTTGAAAAAATAAATGTAAATCCATTGCAGCCCAGGGAAGATTTCGACCAGGAGAAGCTTAAGGAGCTTGCTGATTCGATAAGGTTAAACGGACTCATACAACCCATCACCGTTAAAAAATCGGGTGAAGAATATCTTTTGATATCCGGCGAGAGAAGATTGCGTGCTGTAAAATTAGTCGGACTTGAAAAGATTCCGGCTTTTATTTATGAAGGAAATTCCGGGACAAAAGAAAACTTGCTGGAGCTCGCATTGATTGAGAATATACAGCGGGAGGATTTGAACCCGATGGAATTATCTGACTCTTATAATAAATTAGCCGAAGAATATAATCTCACCCAGGAGCAGATCGCAGAAAAAGTTTCCAAACAAAGAAGCACCGTGGCAAATTTCTTAAGGCTGCAAAAGCTGCCGGTTGAAATTAAAGTGTCGCTTCGAAAAAATGAAATAAGCGAGGCTCATGCAAGGATGCTCTTGAGAGTTGATAATTTAGATGACCAGATTGTCCTCTGGAAAAGAATAATTAATGAAAACATTTCGGTAAAAAATTTAGAGGAGATTACAAAATCATTTATACAAAAAAGGAAAAAGAGATATAAGCTTGGTGAAATTTATGATCCGTATTTGCTAAAAATCGAAGACAAAATGAGAAAATTCTTTGGAACAAAGGTTAAGATATACAGAAAATCAAAGTTCACCGGGGAGATAATAATTGAATACTTCTCCAATGACGACCTGGAAAGAATTGTGGATAAATGTGATGATTGAACAGGTTGTTCTTAGTAAATTTCCGGTTCTAACTAACAAAATATAACAACTCATTAGCATGAAAGATAAAACAATTTTATATTCTTCAAAAGCTCCAAAGCCTATTGGTCCTTATTCCCAGGCTGTAAGATTCGATGCTCAGAAAAAGTTGATATATACTTCCGGACAGGTGGCGCTGGATACAGAAGGAAAATTGGTTTCTGAAGAAATTAAAGTACAAACCAAACAATCGCTGGAGAACCTAAAAAACATACTGGAAGATAACGGATCATCATTAGATAATGTGATCAAGACTACAGTTTTTTTGAAGGACATGAAAGATTTTGTTCCGATGAATGAAGTGTATAATGAATATTTTAAAGATTCACTTCCTGCAAGAAGCACTGTGGCGGTTGTTGGCCTTCCTAAGGATGCTAAAGTCGAAATAGAAGTAATTGCATTTCAAAATAATTCCTGATGAAAAATTATATCTACAATCCTCTTCATGAAAATTCCTGCCCCGGGAAAGTTCACTTTACTGTAGGAATACTTATAAAATCTGACATAGAAACAGTTTGGGAAAATGTCTGCAGGCCTGAAAACATAAAAAAATATTTTACGACCGATGCCAGGAGAGATCTAGACAAAGGGGGAGAAGTACTCTGGGTGTGGGGAGACGATGCAGCTTTGATTAATGTTCTGGAAGTTTATCCTGATGAAAAAATTATATTTGAATGGAATGGCTGGAATGTGGAATACAGAATAAGAACCGAATTTATTTTTGAAAATAACAACGGTAAGATCAGATTGAAGATAAAAGAAGCAGGGTGGGAATCTAATGATGAAGGAATAAAAAGCGCTTTTGCAAATTGCAGCGGCTGGACAGAATTTTTAAATGCTCTTAAAGTTTACACTGAATATAAAATCACCTACCTGAGTAAATAAAAAAGTCTGCAAGATGTAGACTTAACTTTTTCCGGAATTATAACTGCAGATTATTTACCGAGCTTGTTAATATGCTTTGTAAGCTTGGACTTTTGATGGGCGGCTTTATTTTTATGAATAATGCCTTTTACCGCTGCCCTGTCTATTACGGAAACTGTTTTCCTTAATTCAGTTTCTGCTGCTGCCTTGTCCTTATTTTCCAGAACTCTCTTCACCGAACCCTTGATCAAAGCTTTAAACTTCTTGTTTCTTTCCGTTCTCTTAACTGTTTGTCTTGCTCTCTTCTGAGCTGATTTATGTCTTAATGGCATTTAACTAATTAATTAATTGATATAAAAATACAGAAACTGAGTCCCAAAATCAAAGCAAATGCAACTTACCTGTCATTTCCGAGTGATTCTGTCGGGAATCCAATCAGCACTTAATTTGTAATTATTAGTCCCACGTCGAGTCACCGGCGTTTTTCCGGGACTCGGACGCAAATAGTGAAAGTATTCCCAACCATGTAAGGATAATATAAAGTCCTGCTAAGGCTGGATTTGGATTGATTGGATCCCCGCCAAAAGATTGCGGGGATGACAGGAGGCAGGATTCATTATTTGGGTACGAATTGTTAGTTCCGCGCACTGATTCTCCCGACGTTTTGTCATTCCGGCAATCTTTAGGCCGGAATCCAATCAGCACTTAATTTGTAATTTTTAGTCCCACGTCGATTCACCGGCGTTTTTCCGGGACTCGGACGCAAATAGTGAAAGTATTCCCAACCACGAGGGATAATATATAATCTCCTG
>JBBSDT010000442.1:0-2701 GCA_038240405.1 Ignavibacteria bacterium | reverse complement strand
TAAGCAAAAAATTAAGATTATGCGTCTTAACTATTTAGCAATTTATTCAATAATATTTCAAAATTAATTTTACCCTTTTCAACTAATTTTGCAACTTCCCAGATTCAAATAATTGTCAAACAAATCCATCGTTTTTCATTGTCTCCTATGATATTTATAAACTTCTCTTAATTTGGAAATATCCGATATTCACCATACCCATATGTGGATATCTATATTGTATCATTTAATCACTTTCCAATCATCTTCTGACACGGAACTAAAAGGATCATCATACTTCAACAAGGTGTACCCCGCAATTCATATTTTTTGACTGTTTCATTCTCAGCTTTTGTAACTATTACATTTACATTTACTCCGTCCTCTAATGATAAATTGTCAATTTCAATTTTATGATTTTTTTTTAATTTCATTTACTGATTCCTCACCGGCTAATTTTCTGGTTAAAATAAATTTGTATAATTTCATTGCTGAGGCTCCAATCTGAACGGTTCATATTCGCCAAATGATACTGAGTTATCTTTTTTATTCACAATCAGTTTATCAGCAAATGCCGTTTTCAATTCTCTCTGCGTAAATTTTAACTATATCGGTGAATTTCATTTTCCCAAAACTTTTGTTCTTTGTCTGTGTTCCGATAATTGATCTTAATCTCACATACGGCAATTCAGAAAGCTCAAGATCTTTTTGCTGAGTTTTAGTCTCCGGGAAAAACCCTTGGAATTCATTGTCTTGATGAGTCAGGACGTGAAGTAGCTTATCATTTTCCCTTCCAAAGAGTGTAAGTTCGAGAGCCATATCAACGCTCATAGATTTTCTGCCGCCTGAAATTGAACAGTAAAGAATATTTTCTTGATTAAAGCCTTTTCGTTTATAAATTCACATAATTTATTTGGAAATAACCTGTTATGTTTATCGTTTCTGATGTCATCCAGTTCGATAGTTAGTTCTTTAGCCACTATTATATGTGTGTCATTATGTTCAAATTTGGGACTATGTATTTTATATTTTTCACACATTCTTTTTATTTCTTGCTTTAGCGGAGGTAACTTTATCTTTTCGTCAATTCCATGAATGACATCTCTTCCTCTGGAAGTAGTTATTACGTATAGCTCGTTAATTGTTCTTTTTTCCTGAAGAAAGGCAATACAAGGTTTCGGTTATGATTTGCGGTGTAAGACCGGAGACTCAGACGAGAATGTTATTCATAAATGTTTCATTTTCGACTTATTGTATTTTGCAGCATCTTCTTTTACTTTATCGGCAAGAATAACTTTAATCAGGGACTGATACGGCACATCCATTTTATTTGCCATTATTTTTATGTCATCCAAAAGTGATACGGGCAATCTAAGTGAAATAGATTCCGTAGAATATTTCAGATTGGGAAATCTGACTCTTACTGCAGTATTCCAGTCAAAGTACTCCGAAGTATCAGCCGTATTCCAGAATTCCCTTTCTTTATCTTCAGATTTAAATACCGGTATTGGTTTTATTTTCTTGGTTTTTAAGCTTTTCATTATAGAAGTACCTTTCATTTTTGCTTTGCGGTCTTGCAGAAATAATTCTTATTTTATTATTTCTAATTGTATAAATAACACACAATAACTTCGCGTTTTTTGATTCTCCAAATACCAGATATCTGTCTTCTTTTTTATATTTAGCTTTTACCATTATAAAAGGAACATTTTCAAACACTTCTTCCGCCTCTTTCTTTGTAACTCCATGTTTAGTATAGTTCTTTAAATTGTTTCCCTCATTCCAATCAAATCCTTCAAGGTCAAGAATGTTAATCATTGTATATGATAAATATATGCAAAATAAATTTTTATTTCATTACAATTTTTAAGTGTTTCATATAAAATTTTTAAATAATTAATTTGATATTCAGTTCAGCTAGTCGCTTTTTAAATTATTATAATTTAGGCATCTTTCCAGAATGAGGCAGAATAAGGAATTAATGAAAATGTAAGAAGCATATTTGTTAGTATTCAAATTTATCACTTCGTTTGAGTAACGAATAATATTCTTTATTAAAGGATTTTCATTCGTAGGACTTGGATTCATTCCGGCATGGTTCACGTCATTTCTTATTTTTGCGATACCTTGCCAGATATGTATTATTTCAATCGTATATTTTGAAATAATTCTTTCTTCCCCTTCGTAAGCTTTTGTGCATTTATTAATTGAACCTTCAATTAATTCCCTATTACTCTTATCCTTCGGATCTAAATTCTCTTCCTTACACAAGTACGGGATTAACAGCTCTCGGGATAAAGTAACTGCCTGCTGATATTGGTTAGTATCCAAACTGAATTTTATCATTTTACCCTGAAGTAAGAAACCGCATTTTGAAAATAGTTCATCATCGTAATTTTCATATTCTTTAAATTCTTCTCCAATCTTTGAGAGCAGTGATTTAATTGGTTTTGTTTGTGGTATATTTTCAATGTCTGTTTCAACACTTTTTATTCTTTCAGACAATTCTTTTGAATGCATAATAAAATTCTCCGGCCTTACAACAGCCAATGAATTCACAATACTATCAAGTACAGAGCCTAAGCCTTAATCCTAAAGCTTTATATGGTTTTTTATTTTTATGAGTATCACTTTGAATATCAGTCAAAATTCTTTTCAGATAAGAAACATTATTATCCTTTAAAAAACTATCCGTAGCCTTTGACCAATCTATCAATTCAAG
>JBBSDT010000441.1:0-2707 GCA_038240405.1 Ignavibacteria bacterium | reverse complement strand
ATACAATTAGCAAAAAGAAGAGCAAGAGGATATACTAATATTAAAAACTTTATCAATATGATTTACTTTCTTACTGGTAAATTGAATTTTAATTACCCACAGTATTTCATATAGAACCAAAAATAATAACAATATTGAATAATATTCTATCCATTCTGATTTTTCTCCCGTTAATACTTGCATTACCAATAATTTTTTTCAGGAAAGAAAATGAAACATTAATTAAAAGCTATGCTTTTGCAATTTCATTAATTCCTTTGGCAATTGCAGCTTATTTGTTTTTTGTATATGATCCTTCAAACGGAAATTATCAATTTGTTGAGAAAACGCAGTGGATAACAGTTACAAATACATTTTATTTTTTAGGAATAGACGGTATTTCCATGTTGCTGATATTAATGTCCACATTCATGTTCCCGCTGTCAATTCTTGCCTCATGGTCCGGTATAAAAACAAATCAAAAACAATTTTATTTTTTACTTCTGCTGCTTGATGTTAGCCTGATAGGCGTTTTTGCTTCTCTTGATTTGGTATTATTTTACATTTTTTGGGAGTTTATACTGTTACCCATGTATTTTATAATAGGGATATGGGGGGCAGAAGATAGAATTTACGCTACAATGAAGTTCTTTATTTATACTATGTTTGGAAGCCTGCTGATGCTTATTGGAATAATCTGGTTAAGCTTTTTGTGTGTTCCGTTTGCAGGCGAGTTCACTACAGACCTTACAAAACTTTTGGTATACTCCGCCCAGATACCGCTGAACCAGCAGATATATCTTTTTATTTTGTTTACGATCAGCTTTATGATAAAAGTACCGTTGTTTCCTTTCCATACGTGGCTTCCTGATGCGCACGTTCAGGCGCCAACGGCAGGAAGTGTAATTCTTGCAGCTGTTTTGCTAAAGATGGGAACTTATGGTTTAATAAGGTTTTCACTGCCGTTATTTCCGGCCGCCTTTATAAAACTTACACCATACATAGCCACTCTTGCAGTAATAGGAATTGTGTACGGAGCCTTGCTTTCAGTTGTTCAAAAAGATATCAAAAAATTAGTCGCATATTCTTCCGTAAGCCATCTTGGATTTATTGTTCTCGGAACCTTTGCAATTACAGACGTTGCGTTACAGGGAAGCATAATTCAAATGATAAATCACGGATTATCTACCGGAGCACTGTTTATGATTGTAGGTGTACTTTATGAAAGAAGGCACACAAAACAAATTGCAGATTTTGGCGGCATAATGAAAGTAATGCCGGTATTTTCCGTAATCTTTATGATAGTAGTATTTTCTTCAATCGGCTTACCGGGATTAAACGGCTTTATAGGCGAATTTTTGATTTTAGTCGGCTCATTTTATTCTACAAATCTTGGTACCCATACCTATACAATTGTGTCTACTACAGCTGTTATATTGGCAGCTGTTTACTTATTATGGATGTTTCAAAGAGTAATGCTTGGACCTATTGAAAACGAAAAGAATAAACATCTCACCGATCTTTCTAAAAAAGAACTGCTTTCATTTATACCTATTATAATTTTTATTGTCTGGATCGGAGTTCATCCAAATACATTTCTTTCCAAGACTGAAACAAGTGTAAAAAAAATTATTCAGAATTTTCAGGATGCAAAAAGCAAATTAGGAATGAATGAAGGATTGGAAAATAAAGTCACAGAGAGCAGATAATATCTTCGGAACATTCATCAACATTCCAACCTCAAAAGATACTTTCTGTATGAAGCTATGATTTATTTTGTTTAGATTAGAAGTCTTTTTTCATAGTTTCAGATATTCATAAGTTCTGGTTTGCGACCGGGTTGCTTCTGAATGATTATTCCTGTTAAAATTATTCTTTTGTTCCTTATCAATTATTCTTGATTTGACATTATGATTAAGCTGAAACGTAAGTATATCCTTTATTTTTTTCTTGAAATATTTCCTTTAGATTTGAGTTCTCCATTTTCAACGGGAATAAGGTTTTCATCCTCAAGCCCTTTTTATTTTGATCCCCCATGCCACGAAGCATGTTTGTCCCGCAAAGGCGGCGGGAAGGGCAATAAGGTGGCTGTAGTTGTGATATCTTCCTCCTTATGAAAGGTCTTCTTTCGCTATTGAGAGAGCTTTTTTCAAGAATTTCAAAAAATCTTTTGAGATATCAATGTCGTACAGGAACCTGCTGAAAGCACCAATCGATCTTTTGTTAAGGCTTTTTTTTATTTTCAAAAGAAGATTCCTGAGAACTCATCTTCAATATATAATTCCGCATCCGGGACAACTTTACAGAACGTACTTCTTTAATATCAAAACCTGAATATATTTCCTTTAAACCATTCCGGATTATATCGTCTACAAACAAAATATTTGTTTCATTTTCTTTAGAAGGTATTGTTACAAAACGGAGGGAGCTTATCCGAAGGAATCTCAATTAGTGAATGAACAAACCTTTTCTTTTTTTTAACAAATCCTGAAATCTTTGTTGTCGGCCTCCTGCAATTCTCTTTCATTGAAAGAAAGCCAGCTAAGTTCACGATTGAAAAATTTAACCACTAAAGCTCAGGTAATATATTTCTTTGGATAATCAAATGAATGAAATTTTCCATTCCCGGGTTGAATATCTTTCCAGCTGCTTATATCGAACTCAACACAAAATATTCCTGATGTTGGAATGTTATCGAGGTTATAATTACATAAAGAGTTTGCAAATT
>JBBSDT010000440.1:0-2720 GCA_038240405.1 Ignavibacteria bacterium | reverse complement strand
ATTGCCCGTATTTCTGATATTAGCACCAATAGTATCATTGGTCAGAAATGTTCTTGGGTATCTTCCCATAGAGTATACCGTTGATACTGCTGCATCTGTAACGGGAAGCAATGGTCCGTTAACTTTAATATTATCAATAAATAAATTATTTCCGCAATTGTTATATGTAAAGAATTTTACCCTGTTTACTCCGGAAGGAAGAACATTTTTATAAGTTGCCCATTGAGAACTTGTTGGTGCAAAAGCGCCGATTAAGCCCGGAGCCGTCTGCAGCTGTGCGCCGGTCAGATAAACAAATGATGTATATGTCTGCCCGCTGTTAGTAGAGATGAATATTTCCATATTGTCATAGGTGGTAGATGAACCGTCATCATAGGGAGCATACGCATAATCAAAAATCAATGAATCTGTTAAGGCAGTAGGATTAAATGCTGGGGAAACAAGTGAGTCATCATTGAATCCGCAAAAATAAAAATCATAGATTGCACTGTAACTTCCAATCCCATACCCACTGGCATAATTTACATTATGCCATCCTCCGCTTCCGCCGGTAGACCAACCTGTCGGAGGAAATATTCCTGATTCGAAATTTTCATTCAATGTATACTGAGCGAATGAACTCTTGCACAATAATGCAAAAAGCAAAAATGATAAATAAAAAATGGTTTTAATTTGTTTCATTTTTTTTCTCCTTAATTATGTTTAATTATTATGATAAAATTCTAGTCTGTTTTTTTATTTTTCTTAAAAATGATAACTGACTCTTTAACAGTCCGTTTGCCTGTTTAATATCAATAAAATAGAAATTAAATTGCCGGAATGATGATGTTATAAACCCGGACTGATAAACATCTGAACGCCAAACTTTACAAAGATACATATTATTTTAGCCTGTTGTCAAAGAAAGATTTTGCGAATTTTAGAAAATCACTTCCTTACTATTCGCAAAAAAGTTAACAATTTTTTGAATTTTATTGGCTTTTAAATCATTTCAATAAAAGAAATTAGAAAATTAGTACCAACTTTACATGCAAAATACGAAATTAATACTGTTACTAAAGACATTCTCCCAATCTGAATTCCGGGATTTTAAAGACTTCGTCCATTCTCCAATTTTCAACAAGAATAAGAAAATTATTGCAATATTCGATATTCTTAAAGAATTTTATCCTGACTTTGACAATTCAAATTTAGATGAAGAGAAAATTTATATGAAAATATTCAAGGAAGAAAAGTATGATTATCATAAAATTAAAAACATAATATCGGATCTTCTCGCTTTGGCAAAAGATTATCTGTCATTTCAATATTTCAGGGATTCCTCAAAAGTGAAAGAAAAGTATTTATTGTATGAACTTCGGAACAGAAATCTGGACAGTATGTTTTTGCAGTCATATAAAACTTACACAAAAAACCTGGAAGATTCCGGCGTACGGGATGAAAATTACCTTTTACATAAATACGAGCTTATAGAAGAAATACATTCTTATTATTCCCCTAAAGAACCCAATACACATTTCAATTATTTCCAGGAAGAGCTGGATCTTTTTTTACAATACTCTCTTATAATACTTTTGAAGTTTTACAATATTATGCTCCATGAAAGAAAGCAGAACAACATCAGTTATGATATGAAAATGTTTGAGGAAGTTTTCGAATATCTGAAGAATATTAAAACAGAAGATAATCCGACCCTCCTGATATATTACAATATTGTATTGCTTGAAAAAGAAAGAGACCAGAAATATTTCTTTGAACTTAAGAAGCTTAAAGATAAATATTTTGACAAGCTTAATAAAAAAGACCAGTACATGCTGTTTCTGCATATGTCTGGCTTCTGCGCCTATGTTTTTAATGTTTTAGGAAGAACAGATTTTATGAAGGAGCATTTTCTTCTTTCGAAAGAAAACTACGACAGGGGGACAATCCTTCTCGGTAAAATACTTTATCTGGATTTTTTAAATCATGTTAAGATTGCTGTAAGAGTAAATGAATTTGAATGGGCGGAAAAATATATGGATAAATTCCGGAACAATTTGACAGAAGAAAAGGAGAGTACGTTAAATTTTTGCTATGGATATATTAATTACAAACAGGGAAATCTTGATAAAGCAATGGATTTGCTTTCGAAGGCAAACTTTCCGAATTTTATAATAAAGATCCAGGTAAAAATCCTTTTGCTTCAGGTATATTATGAAAAGGCCTTCTATGATCAGGCTTTGGCAATGATTGATACATTCAGACATTATCTTACAAGGGAAAAATCCATTGTTGTGGATTTCAAAGAATCTTTTTTTGACTATCTTAAGATTACCAGTGACCTTGTAAAAATTAAAACAAGTCTTTCCTCATCTGTAAACGGGTACAACTTCAGAAAGCTTAAAGACGATGTAGAAAAAATAGAATATAACCAGTTCGGAATAAAGAACTGGCTGAGAACAATTGTTAAAGAATTAAAGTAATACTCCCCCATCCCTACATTGCCGTCCAAAATAATTTGTTTCATTAATAAAAGATTTATTACACCAGCCTGCCTCGCGTTGCTAAGCAAGGCGGACGGACGATTTTTCTTTACCAAGCTCGTATGTTTGTAGTAAGAAAAAATGATTTTGAATTTTTGAGTGAAAATGATTATGATCTGTGAAGATTTTATATAGGCTTAAGGAATGGGAAAGAGTTTTGCCAAGAGATATCTAATTTTAGAATATCGTAAGAAAGAT
>JBBSDT010000439.1:0-2772 GCA_038240405.1 Ignavibacteria bacterium | reverse complement strand
TAGGAATTATCTATAATGTTGTCGGTAATTTAGAAACGTCAAAATTTCTCGATGATTTAAAAGAGATTGGATTCAGGTTTGCAACGATAGGCGGATTATCAGTAAACATTGATGATATTGAAGTGCCGCAGACAAAAGATAAAATAATTGAAGAAGCTTTTAAGAGAGTTGAGTTGATTGAAAAATCCAAATCAAGAGGTATAATTTCCGAGAATGAAAGATATAATAAAGTTATTGATATATGGACACACGTTCGCGATGAAGTTAAAAGAGATTTGATGTTAAATTTAACCAAGTCAAAAAATGGATTTAATTCATTGCATATGATGATTGACTCCGGTGCAAGAGGTTCTGCGGAACAGGTGAGCCAGCTGGCGGGAATGAGAGGACTCATGCAGAAGCCTCAGAAATCCTTAACAGGCCAAGCAGGGGAAATCATTGAAAATCCGATTATAGCAAACTTTAAAGAAGGCTTGTCCATACTTGAGTATTTTATTTCGACTCACGGAGCAAGAAAAGGTCTGGCTGATACTGCTTTAAAGACGGCAGATGCGGGATACTTAACAAGAAGATTAGTAGATGTCGCTCAAGACGTTATAATTACAGAAGAAGATTGCGGAACCATAAGGGGAGTATTAACAGAAGCACTGAAAGAAGGTGAAGACGTCAAAGAAACTTTGTCCGATAGTATTTTAGGACGTGTTGCTGTTCATGATGTAATAAATCCCCTGACTAAAAAAGTTATATTAAAATCCGGTGAATTGATAACCGAAGAAAAGGCTCAATTGATTTCGGAAACTCCTATTACTCAGGTTGAGATAAGGTCGGTTTTAACATGCGAAACAAAAAGAGGAGTTTGCGCCAAGTGTTACGGAAGGAATTTGGCAACCGGGAAAATGGTAGAGGTGGGTGAAGCAGTAGGAATTATCGGAGCCCAGTCAATCGGAGAGCCGGGTACACAGCTTACTTTGAGAACATTCCATATCGGAGGAACAGCGAGCAAGATCATCACTCAGTCGCAGATAACTACCAAGTTTGAAGGTAAAGCGAAATTTGAAAATATAAAAATAGTCGAATATAAAGGAGCAGCAGGTGCGGAATATGTTTCTTTAAGCCGAAACGGATTGATCAACATCATAGATGAAAATGGCTCCCAGCTTGCAAGATATTTAGTTACATACGGCGCTCATTTAAAAGTTAAGAATAACGAAAAAGTAAAAAAGAACGGGATACTTTATGAATGGGATCCATATAATTCAGTAATTGTATCTGAAGATGACGGGATAATCAATTATATTGATATGGAGGAAGGAAAGCAGTATGAGCTTGCAAAAGATGAGCAAACAGGACACTTTCAGAAAATTGTTATAGAAAGCAGAGATAAAACGAAATCTCCGACTATTCAAATTATAAATCCTAAAAACAAAAAAGTACTTAGCTCTTACCTGATTCCGGCAAAGGCAAATTTGCTTGTAGATGACGGAGAAGAAGTTAAGGCAGGAACAATCATTGTAAAAATTCCGAGAGAATCCGGTAAAACTAGAGATATCACCGGCGGTCTTCCAAGGGTAACTGAATTATTTGAAGCACGAAGTCCAAGTGATCCTTCAAAAGTTGCGGAAATTGATGGAACTGTTGAAATAGGAAAAATATCAAGAGGAAGCAGAGAAGTAAGGATAGTCAGTAAAGATGGTAATAAAATTATTGATTATAAAATCCCAATTGGTAAACATATACTTGTAAGGCATGGAGATTTTGTAAAATCGGGTGAACCTTTGACCGGTGGAGCTTTTGATCCTGTGGATATTCTGAAAATTAAAGGTGTTGCAGAAGTACAGGAATACCTTGTAAATGAAATTCAGGAAGTTTACAGAATTCAAGGTGTGAAAATAAATGATAAGCATATAGAGGTGATTGTAAGACAGATGCTTCAAAAAGTCAAAGTGACCGATACCGGCGATACTAAATTCCTTGAAGGTGATGTAATTCACAAAAATCTTTTTTCAGAAGAAAATGAAAAATTAAGAGGAATGGTTGTTATATCCGAAGCAGGTGATAGTGATAAAGTTAATGCCGGAGATAAAGTAAGTAAAAAGGAAGTTAAAGAAATAAACGTCGCTCTAAAGAAAAAGGATAAAGCAGTTATTAAGTTTAAGGACGCCATACCTGCTTCAGCTGAACCTGTACTGCTTGGCATCACGCAAACTTCTTTGACCACTGATAGTTTTATTTCCGCTGCTTCATTCCAGGAAACAACGAAAGTATTAACCGATGCAGCTATAAGAGGAAAAGTCGATCATTTGCTGGGTTTAAAGGAAAATGTGATAATAGGACAATTAATACCTGCAGGAACAGGATTGAAGAAATACAGAGAGATCCTGGTTGCTGAGAAAATCGAAGAAGAACAGGTGAATGAAAAAGAAAAACCAAAGACAAAAAAGAAAAAAATAGAAGCAGTAGAAGCTTAATATAGTAAATTCTAAATTTCTAAAGCCATTCCGGTAAATCGGAATGGCTTTTTTTATTGCCATTTGGTAAAAAAATCCCGCAAATTAGTTTGACATTAATATTATTTTACTTATTTTTGTATTACAGTGGAGAGAAGTGGAGGAAAGTGGTTAATTGCATTGAATTGCTTTCTTAAGTTTCAAAAGTAAAATAATTTTATATGTTTCAGGGACACTCAATATGTAATCTGGACGCAAAATCCAGACTGATTTTGCCTGCTAAATTCCGAAAATACTTCAAACCGGAAGCAGATAATAAAATAGT
>JBBSDT010000438.1:0-2775 GCA_038240405.1 Ignavibacteria bacterium | reverse complement strand
GGAACGTCTGTATTGTGTCCTATATGCCTGAACAATTCATTCATGAAACTCTGGCAAAATCTCATCACTTCATTATTCGATCTGCCTTTTGAATTAAAGTCTGCTCCGCCTTTTCCGCCTCCGAGATTAACGGTGGTTAATGCATTCTTGAAAATTTGTTCGAAGGCAAGAAATTTTAAAATGCTTAGGTTGACCGAAGGATGAAACCGAAGTCCCCCTTTGTATGGTCCCAATGCATTATTTATCTGGACCCGGTAGCCCCTGTTAATGTGTATTTCACCGTGATCATCTACCCATGGAACCCGGAAACTTATTACTCTGTCCGGCTCTGTCAGCCTTTCAAATATTTTGCAATTTTTATATTTCGGATGTTTTTTGAGGACTGGCTGAATGGTGTGATAAAACTTTTCAATTGCCTGATGGAATTCAGGCTCATTGGGATTTCTGCTGATAATTCCCTGTAAAACGTCGGGCATAATTAATTGTTAAGTTTAGTAAATGAGGTTAATATTTTAGAAATGGGCAGGTAGTGATTTGTTTCAAGTAGAAAATATTTCATTGAAGAAGGTTTATGAAGTAATATGTTGCCGGTTCATTGTATTATAATCAATTCTTCAGGGCATTAGTCTTAATAAAAATTACTGGAACGATTTAATGAGGCAAATTATGGAATTCTAATTCCATATTCAATAATAATTAATTAACTTTTGTCAGACTTAAAAAAATAAACCTCACAAGCCGTACGACCTGTGAGGTTTTTGTGTTACTGTTTTATTTCATCTTATTACTTTACCGGCGGACCTTCTCCAGGATGTTGCGGTGGAAGCAGGTCAGACTTGCCGGGCGGATCTTTCGGAATCGTCGAAGGTCCGGTTTTAACTTCAGGTACTTGCTGATTTGTTTCAGGCACCGGTCTGTGCCTGATTCCAAGGTTCTTAAATACCCTGGCAGCTTTGTAGCCTTTGTAAAACTGAAAGTTGTCTTCGCGGAATCCTTCTGCAAGCTTATCTATCGAATCAAGAATAACACCGGCTTCTTTAAAGAGCCCGGACAGGACTTTGGATGCACCGCTTTTTTGTGCGGCGGAGCTTTGCCTCGCGTTAAGAGCAGCCACATAGCCCTCTATTTTCGATTCAAAGCTTGCCTGTCTTTCCTGGCTTAATCCATATCCATGCAGAGCTTCCGTGTTTTCCATGATTAACCCTTTAATTGTGTTTAGGGCTATAGGTAGCTCTATATTCCTCATCTTGTCAAGCTTAGATATTTTGATATTAGCTTTCTCTGTCAGAGGAATGTTTTTTGTATCTTTTCCGAATGCGTAAAGTGCTCCCGCGACAACTAACGCAGTTGATGTTGCTTTTTTCCTGGTTAGATTTTTGTCGAGAGTTTTTCCTTTCGAAGCATTCATTCTCAGGTCTTCTTTCGCAGCTATCTCCTGTAGTTTGGATTTAAATGCGTTTTGAACATTTACAAATTGTTCAATATTACCGAAGACTGAAGAATTTTTTTCTAAATACGCCTGAACAGTTTCAAACGTAGTCAGCTTGTTTTTTTGACGCTGTATCATAATTTTGTTTCCTTTTTGTGCCGTATAAACGGCGGTTTAAGTTAATAAATGTGTTACTGTGTTAGTTATTGTCCGGTCTGCAGACCCGGGGTTTTTTGCAGAGCAACTAGTGTACTCCGCAAAACTCTTTGAATCCAGAAATGTCTCATTTCCGGTTTTATTTTCCAAATTAATATACTCATTTCCATTAGTTCGCAATCGTGTTTCAATTGTTCGCACTTCCGTTCAGCTGGTTTGCGATTACAAAACAACTTTTAGATTTTAAGTTTGAAGTGTTCGCTTTTAAGTTTAGGCATTTCGCGCTTCTGTTGTGCCTCTTCGCTTCTGTGTTTCAACTATTCGCAACTCCGTTCATTAGTTCGATTCCAAGTAAGTTCTCTTCGCGGTCATGTAAATGTATTCCGCGAATGATTTTTCAGAGATTTCTCTTATGTAAAATTACTTTCCCCTTCTGCTTCACGACTTTGTTCTCGTGTTTTGTTTCTTTCCTCTTATGTAAATTCGTTAAGTTATCTTGCTCCGAATGATTTCTCCAATGTTTTGTCTCTTTATTCTGTTGAACTATTTCTTTCTACCACATTCCAGTTGCTTCTTTTTCGTGTCCGGAGCCTTCTTTCAGGATTTTGCTTTCTTTGTTACGAATTGCGGAAGCATTGCAGTACATTGCCGTTTCTTTTCTCAGGATAGAATTTTCTTTGCTGTTCCTAAATGATACATTTCCGAGATTTTACTTTTCTTCTTTTGGCATCCCGGATTGCTGATTGGATCCTTCATGTCACTCCACTTCGCTCCTATCCTTTAGGCTGACAAAATCTCTTTTTTTAATAGTTAGTAATGTAATTTCGCTTTTTTCGACATTTCAAAGAACGTGGTTTAAAATGTTTAATTTTGATGTTTTCATTGCATTTCAAAATTGAATTAAGCAAAATTATGAAGTTTAATTATATTTGTCAAAGGACATTTTTCATTGATTCTGAAAGTGAAGAAAATAAATGAGCTGTGTAAAGCCCTGCGGGTAGTGGGTTTACAGAATAATGCAACTTGGTAATTTTTGTTAGAATTTGAAAGTTTTAGGAGGTGAAAAAAAAATGGAATTTTTCTTTGCGAAGATAAGCTGAGATAGAGAAATCAACCTCCCCCCTCTCCAAAAAAGAGTTTGTCTCAAAACATCTCTCCTTCCCAAGCCCCAGCTTGGGAAGGTTTAATTC
>JBBSDT010000437.1:0-2776 GCA_038240405.1 Ignavibacteria bacterium | reverse complement strand
TTACTTCATCGCAAGAGATTAAAACAGATACACTTCAAAGTGCATTAAATAATACTGGTTATACCATTGCTGAACTTAGAGTTTAAATAATTTTTATTGTAGAGGATCAAACGATGAGAAATATTTTATTGTATTGGTTTAGAGTTCAGGCTGCCAAATCCGTGAGAAGAATACTCATTCCTCTCTATGATCCTGATACTATAAAGCAAATACTTTCCGGTTATTGGCACATGTATCAAACGCTAAAACCTGACATTCCTGCTATGCCCACTTTAGGTGGTTACGTTACTGTTCACCTTGCCGCTATGTCAACAGCTTTTTATCAGGAATTAACCGCAAGAGGGCAAAGTGAAAAAGCTGCGACCCAATTGTTTTATGAGATTGCCTGGAAAGTATATATAAAAATGGGTAAGCTCTCATGGTGGTTGGCGGGAAGGGGGCATCGTACTGTTTATAGCCGCCTGCTTAAAACGACTCAATTATTCAGAGCATTTCCGTTTAACAGTCCTTCCTATGAATGGAAGGATGTCAAGACAGCTAGCAATATAGTTGGCTTTGATTGTCTGAGATGTCCGGTTGCCGAATACTTTAAATCAAACGGGCTATCAGAATTTTGTACTAAAACCTGGTGCACTTTGGATTATCCCTTAGCAGAGCTATGGCATGCTAAACTGGAGAGAACCGGAAGCATAGCAGGCGGAGCTGATAAATGTGATTTCCGATGGGTAGTAAATGACAAAATTGGTTTATAACAGGTAGGATGATTTGATTCTATTTAACCGTTTCCCTGATTCTGATAGTGGTTGTCTGTCGGTTTCATTTCAAGCAAGATTGTTCATTTATAAAATGGTGAAATGAAGAAATGTTTTTAAAATAATTTAAGAATGAAAACTCTTCAAAAGAAAATCACCGTTCATGCATCGCCCGAAAAAGTATTCACCTACATGGACAACATCAGCAACACCGGAATGCACATGACTAAAAGTTCAATGCCGATGATGGGAGGTAAATTGGAATTGAAACAGCTTTCAGAAAACACAACCGGACTAAATTCAAAATTTCGCTGGACAGGAAAAATGATGGGCTTTACAGTGGACTTCACTGTGGTTGTAAGCAAATGGATTAAGGACAAAGAGAAAGTTTGGGAAACAATTGGAGAAGCAAAAATGATTATTCTCGGATGATATCAAATGCGTTTGGTGATTTCACCGGAAAGAGAAAACACAAAAGCAGAATTAAGCATTGCTTACACAAAGCCGAAAAATATTTTCTTCCAGTTCATTTCTTTTTTTCTTGCACCGCTGTATGCTAACTGGTGTTTGAAAAACATGTTGCAAGACAGCAAAACATTTCTTGAAACAACTCCTGAAATTTAGAATGCTAAAATTGAAACCGTACTCAGCATCAATGCTCACGCTTGGAGGACTTCTTCTCAGCGCATTGGGATTTTATTTTATTTTTCTTCGACCACCACTATTGCCTGAAGATTCCCGGTACTTCGGTTCAACTTTATCTGAAGTCGAAAAAAATATTCCCGGTCTTTCATCATGGCTTCAAAAAGTTTTTTGGGTAATGGGCGGATACATTTTTGCAACCGGATTATTCACTACGTACGTTGCTCGAACAGCTTTTCTCACAAGAGCACACGGCTCATTTGTGATTGTATTGATTGCAGGAATTGCATCAATTGGTTTGATGATGGTTGTAAATTTCATCATTGCATCTGATTTCAAATGGCTGCTCTCGGCTTTTGCTTTGCCGTGGATCGTTGCCTTAATTCTTTACCGGCTTCAACAGTAATAAAATTGAAAATGAAAAAGCATTGCGGCTTCAAACTGACGAACAATAAATGAACAATAAGAAATTTTAAATGGTAATACAAAATGGATAAAATAAACTGGCTTTCAATTTTACCGCCTATTATCACTATTGCAATTGCAATTTGGTCTAAGAGAATTATTCCATCTCTTTTAATCGGATTATTAGCTGGGAGTTATTTCCTTAACCCAGCTCTTACAGGTGGTTTTGAAACAGCGGTTGACCAAATTGTAAAGACACTAACAGATAGTGGAAGCCTTCAGGTGCTTTTGTTTCTGTATTTGTTTAGCGGTTTAATTTTCCTGATAAGAAAATCAGGTGGAATAAAAGCATTTTCAGATATAGCTAACAAGCATGTTAAAAGTGAAAGAGGCGTGTTCTTTTTACTGTGGGCTTTGATACCCGTTACTTTTATTGATTGTGGTTTCAGGATTGTTGGTGCGGGTTCCATCACCCGTTCGCTTGTTGATAAGAATAAGATAGCGAAAGAGCGGTTTGCTTTTATGCTTAATAATACTGCCAGTCCGGTAGTAGAACTTATTCCTATAGCCACAACTTATGTTGGATTTAATATTGCGAATATCAGTATCGGTTTAAAAGCAGACGGAAACCCGAAGGATACTTCAGCTTATGCTATCTGGCTTAAAGCTATTCCTTTAGAATTTTTCAGCATCGTAATAATCATTATTACTTTTTTTACCATCTTCTATCAATTCAAAAAACCGGCAAATGCTCCGGCAAAACCATCTGCTGAAAAAGAGATGAAAGGAATGAAGATGAACATGGAAGAAGAGAAACCATCAATAAAGCCAAGGGTGATTAATCTTATTGTTCCACTGGTAAGTATTATCTCATTGAGTGTATTTTTCTTTTGGTTTTTTGGGAAAGATAAACCGGGCAACAACACTTTTGTTGAAGCCATGTCAAACACAGACCCAAACAGAGCCATGCTTGTCGC
>JBBSDT010000436.1:0-2780 GCA_038240405.1 Ignavibacteria bacterium | reverse complement strand
TAGCTGTTAGTTGATCATACTCTGATTTACTTAATGTGATTTTGTATTTTATCATAGTGTTTTTTATGATAAAAATACAATTATTATACGACAATATCAAGTTGACATACCACTAGTACTGCCAGTCTTTTATCTGCGGGATTGAGTGAAGGACCTTTTGGTACTGCCCAGCTTTTCAAAACTCCATTAAGCTCAAGGCGGAAATCATAGTGTAAACGAGTGGCAGCGTGTTTTTGAACTACAAATATTAATTGTTTCTTAGATGAGCTTTTGCCTTCTTGAGGCTCTTCTGTTTCCTTAAAATTTCTTTTCTTTTTATAGGTACTAAGGCTCATATGAAATTGTTAGGCTGCTTTTTTATCCATGCTCTTTTTTAGTAATGTCATAAGATTCTTAACATTAGTAGGCTTTGGAGTTTTTCCAACACGCTTAACTTTCTCACCTTTGGTTTTTTGATCAATGATTTTCCTTAGCTCTTCGATGTAGGTATCTTTGTATTCCTTTGGATTGAACTTATAACTTAGCTGTTTTATTAATGCATTTGCCATATCGATCTCTTTTGCAGTAACACTTTTAGCAGATGGAGTTTCAATACCCTTATGGCTTCTGATTTCATCCTGGTATCTTAATTGGTTAAGTATAATCAGATCATTACTTGGCTTAATCACTCCAATGTGCTCCCTGCTTTTTATAACAAATCTGGCAACGCCTACTTTTTTTGATTTTTTTATTGCTTCTCTTAAAAGTGCATATGGTTTAGCACCTGTTTTGTCAGGTTCCAGATAATATGGCTTTTCAAAATATATTGAATCAATTTCTTTTTCATCTACAAAATGAATTATCTCAATCGTATTAGTTTTTTCCACGTTTGCACTTTCAAAATCCTTATTGGTAAGCATTATATAGTCCCCGTCCGTATATTTATATCCTTTCACTATATTCTCGTAAGGTATTTCCTTTCCGTCATCCTTACAAACTTTCTTAAAACGCACCTCGCATAAATCACCTTTCCTTAACATATCGAGGTCAAGGTTATGAGTCTGGGATGCAGAAAACATTCTTACGGGAATATTTACTAGTCCAAAGCTGATGGCGCCTTTCCATAATGCTTTCATAACAGTAAATTTTAGAGTTTCTTCATGTCAATGATTGCTGGCCCGTTTATTACTTTTCCATACGGGTTAAAACGCGAACCATGGCAGGGGCAATCCCAGCTTTTTTCGGCCGGGTTCCATTTTAAAATACATTTCAGGTGTGTACATGCTGCTGAATACTGATGAGTATTTCCATTACCATCTTTATAAACAGCGATCTTATCCAGTCCTTCTCTGATTATACAACCCTCATCATTCTTTAGTTCGTCTATATCTTAATATCTCCCGGCGTTAACAAATCAATATATTGTGAAATGAAATTTACTCCTTCTTTAATAAATTCAGGAGCAGCTTTTAATGTTACACGGTTCGGATTGTAGAGTTCAGCCCAGGGATTTTCTCTCTGCATAATTAAATCTCTTAAGATTAATCCTGCAAATGTACCATGAGTCATGCCCATTCCGGAATCACCTGTGGCAAAGTAAACATGATCAGAATACTCAGGATCTTTTCCTATAAAACTCAAACCATCTAAAGATTCCATAACCTGTCCGGACCATTTATAAATTACTTCACCAAGACATTTAAAATTGCCGCGAGTCCAATCTTCAAGATTCATATACTTTTCTTCAGGGTTATCCTCCTGGCCTGTTTTGTGATCCTCACCGCCAATAATAAGTATATCATAATTTTTTTTTGAATAAACTCTGACATAATGATACGGATCTTTATTGTCCCAATATAATGCTTCCTTTACAGAATTTTTTTGCACTTTGAGTCCAATTACATAGGTTCGGTAAGCAGCCTGTTTTGTATGAATCAATACATTATTGCTAATTGGACTATTGGTGGCCACGATTATATCCTTTGCCAAAATAATATGCCCTGATTGCGTTTCTACTTTTACGGGGCTATTATCAGAAATTTTCGCGGCAGCTGTAAAAGTAAATATTCGTCCTTCAGATTTAATGATGACAGATGCTAGTGCAGAAATATATTTGAGTACATGAAATTGCGCCTGATTTGGGAATTTGAGACACCGGTAATATTTGAGTTCCTTCAATGGTGACTTGCAAATTTCTACTTCTAATCCGGCCCTTATAGCTGCATCATATTCTATTAGATCTGATGAATCGTCTGGCTCAAAAAATAAATACCCGTTTATTCTACTAAAATCACAGGATATATTTTCTTTTATAATATTATTTTCAATAGTATTAATAGCTTCGATTTGGCTTTCAGCGGCAAGACGAGTTGCGTCTTCCCCGTGTAATCTTTCCATTTCGTAATATCTGTCATCTATTACAGAACTAATATGAGCTGTCGTTCTACCGGTCTCCCCGTCTCCAACGCTCCCATCATCAATTATAACTACCTTTTTGCCTTCTTTAGCCAAAAAATAGCCGGCGGAAATCCCTGTAATCCCTGCCCCGATTATACAAACATCTGTTTCGATATTGTATTCTAAAGAAGGAAATTGAGGAGGAGTAAAAGTATCTGCCCAAATAGACAGACTTTTACCAGATTCAGGTTTCATTAAATATAATTAACTTAAATAAAAGTGATTTAATAGGTTCTATCACAATTAATATGCCATTAAGGCAAAAAGGAAGTTTGCTTATAATTTTAGGATCAATTGATAGAATTTGACACAACAGTCATTTATGACAAAAAGGAAACGTTGTA